>JAMCZG010000051.1 GCA_023485715.1 Patescibacteria group bacterium | reverse complement strand
GCTGAGTATTATAACCGGGATTTATGATTTTTTGGTTAAGACAAATGTAAAACTGAAAGATTTAATTTCGGAAGTGGAGAACGTGCTCGAGTGATTTAAAAACTAGGAGGTGGAAAATATGATGGGCCAGTGGGGATATCAAGGGATGATGAATTGGGGCTCGGCAGGGGCTTTTGGGGTCCTCGGGGGCATCTTTTGGATAGTCGTCTTAATAGACCTTATTCTTCTTGCCTTTTGGCTTTGGAAACAGATCCAAAAGAAATGACTTTACAGCCATTAAAATTTAGTTTATCCTTTAATAATTAATGAGCGACAAGATCGTCTTTTTTGAAGTAGAGGACTGGGAAAAGAATATTATTCAGAGATCTCTCGGAGAATACGAAATAATCTTTAAAAAAGATAAATTAAGTGAGGATTTAGTTTCTGAAATAACCGACAAAACAGTCATTTCAACTTTCATCTATTCCAGTTTAAACAAAGGAATTTTAGAAAAACTTCCAAATATTAAGTTTATCGCCACGCGCTCGACAGGTTTTGACCACATAGATATAGCTTATTGCAAAGAAAAATCGATTCTTGTTTCTAATGTGCCTTCTTACGGAGAACATACAGTCGCCGAGCACACATTTTGTTTAATCCTTGCTTTATCGCGACGTCTTATTCCTTCTTTGGAAAGAACAAAAAGAGGAGATTTTAGCCTGGATGGGTTAAGGGGTTTTGACTTATATGGCAAAACTATAGGTGTTTTGGGCGTCGGACACATCGGTAAAAAAGTAATCGAAATCGCAAAGGGTTTTGGGATGAATATTTTAGCATTTACGCGGCATAAAGACACAATAATTCCCGGAGTAAAATTTGTGCCCCTAGAAGAACTTATAGCATCTTCTGATGTAATTACGATTCATGTTCCGGCAACGCCGGAAACGAAACATTTAATTAATCTAGATAATATTAATAAATTTAAAAAAGGAAGTCTGTTAATAAATACTGCGCGCGGATCAATCGTTGAGACGCAGGCAATTTTAGAGGGCTTAGAAGCGGGAATCCTGAGCGGGGCGGGGATCGACGTTTTGGAAGAGGAATGCTTTCTTAAAGAGGAAAGGGAGCTTTTAACGTCGGATTTTCTTAATAAATGTAATATAAAAACACAGCTCCTAAACCATGTTCTTTTGACAAAGGAGAATGTAATTATTACTCCCCATAACGCTTTCGACAGCAAGGAGGCGCTTTCTCAAATCTTAGAAATTACTGTTTCTAATATAAAAGCATTTTTAGAAGGTAAACCGGAAAATTTAGTTTCTTAAATCAAAATAGGAGGTGATAATTTATTAGACTTCAAAATAAAGTAGCGATTGTTACGGGCGGGGGGACAGGGATCGGATTGGCAATAGCGACGCTTTTTGCAAAAGAAGGCGCCAAGGTTTGTATCAGCGGAAGAAGACAAGAGATTATAGAAAAAGCGGTAGTAGAATTACGCCAGTCGGGAGCAGATGCGATGGGTGTTAATTGTGATGTTTCGGAGATAGAACAAGTAAATGGTATGGTTGAAAAAACAATCGCCCAATTCGGAAAACTCGATATCTTAGTCAATAATGCAGGAGTTTATATCGGTCATGACGCCGTTTCGGCGACAGAAGAAGAATGGGATAAAGTTGTCTCGATCGATTTAAAGGGAGTTTGGCTTTGTTCAAAAACTGTTCTACCACACATGATAACTCAAGGCAAGGGAAAAATAATCAATGTCGCCTCGATCGCAGGCCTGGTCGGGTTTGCAGGATCGGCTTTTTACTGCGCTGCAAAAGGCGCGGTTATAAATTTAACACGTGAAATGGCACTTGATTATGCCCTAAAAAATATCAATATCAATGTGATCGCACCGGGCGTTATCGACACAGACATGACAAAACCGTTCCTGGAAGACGAACAGGCAAAGAAAGGTTTTTTAGCTACCACTCCGTTGGGCAAGATCGGAAAACCCGAGGATATCGGTTGGGGAGCTGTATATCTTGCGTCAGACGAATCGGATTTTGTTACTGGCCATACCCTGGTTATCGACGGAGGTTGGGTTGCCAAATGAGTTGAAGAATCCTGCTTTTTTAATGGTATAATAAGGCAGAATTGTTTTTATGGAAGAAAAGCCGTTATCACACTTGTCGGATGTCATTATCTCGATTTTCGAAAAAGACGAACCCAAAACGTACGACCGGAAAATAAGCGTTAATCCGGTTATCTCCAAAGTTGCCTCGCTTTACGAAAAATTACGGAACGTTATGGACTACCGAAAAGAGGAAGTGATTCTTCGGGCCTCGATCGAGAGGATTCTTAAGAGAAGACTGCTTTTTGGTGGAACCGGGAAAACAATCGCCGAGCCACTCGTTCGAGAACTCGTGTGGGCGAGATATTTTCCAGACGAAAGCATCCCGGAATCGATCACGGAAAGAATTCAGGGACAGATCGATTTATATCTAGAGCTCAGAAGAGATATTGTTGCAAAACATATCTTACCGGAAAAAGAGATTAATCAGTGGATTTACCATCTTATGTCCTCTGACGTCCAGCACATCCTAAACCCCGATAAAAAAAGGGAAAGTATGGCAAATTTTATGTTCCAGGTAATGCGGACCCATGTAAAAATAGCAGACGATACAGAGCAGGTAAGAGATGCGCAAGTGTTTATCGCGGTCCGGAAGAATTTCACCAAGGACGATCTGGCGTTTTTGCGTTTCCATTTGTTTAACCAATATTTTGGGAGATTAACAGAAGAAAATATTAAACACGTCTCGGCCCATTTTATGGAGGGGTACAACGAAATCCAGTCCCAGTTGAATTATCCGCGCCGCGACACAATTTATAATTACGTCAAAAAAAAGACAGCGGTTTTTCTAATTTTTGAAGATTTGTTAACTTCCCAAAAGGGGAATATAAGAGAGCTCTATAAAACTCCGGAAGAGCTGAAAAAAGCAGTGTTTGATATCTGCAACTTTAGATACAAGGGTATTTCTTCCAAAATCAGAACAGCAATAATAAGAAGCGTGGTGTTTATTTTATTGACGAAAGCGGTTTTTGCCATCGGTGTCGAGGGAACTTACGAGAATTTGGTTTACGGAGAAATTTTATGGCCGTCGATAATTTTAAACATCGCAATCCCGCCGCTTTTAATGATAATAGCATCCATCACAATACGGCCGCCGGGGAAACAGAATTCGGAATATATATATATGTATATCCACGAAATACTTTCAAACGACAATCCAAATATCGGAATTCATTTGATTACGCGAAAATCGCCGCCCAAGATGAAACCGGTGCTCAATATCATTTTTACGACTTTCTGGTTTTTAACATTTATTTTAATGTTCGGGTCGATCATCTACATCTTAACCAAACTTAATTTTAATATTATGAGCCAGATCGTGTTTATGTTTTTCTTTGCGATTATTTCCTTTTTATCTTACCGTATCAGTCAGGCCGCAAACGCTTATGACATAGAATACAGAAAAAGCCCGACAGCGCCGATTAAAGACTTTTTATTTATGCCTTTTATCCAGGTCGGAAGGAAATTAACAGAGGGGATTTCGCAGGTTAATATTTTTCTTTATATTTTAGATTTTGTAATAGAAACTCCGTTTAAAGGAATGTTTGCTTTTTTTGAACAATGGTTTTTCTTTCTTCAGTCAAAGCGGGAAAAACTCGAATAGTAATTTTTATCCTTGACACTAAAAATTCCAGTTGATAATATTGTTTAGTTATGGCGGATGTCGTATTAACAGATCAGAATTTTGATCAAGAAGTGCTAAAGAGCAAAACGCCGGTTTTGGTCGATTTCTGGGCTCCCTGGTGTATGCCGTGCCGGATGGTCGGACCGATTATCGAAGATTTGGCTAAAGAATACGAAGGAAAAATTAAGGTCGGTAAAATTAACGTCGACGAAAATTCAAAAATCGCAGGGGATTTTGGAGTAATGAGCATTCCGATATTTGG
>JAMCZG010000050.1 GCA_023485715.1 Patescibacteria group bacterium | reverse complement strand
ATTGACAAGACCGTTTACCCTGAACGAATGTGAAGGGTGCCCGGGGGGAGACTCGAACTCCCACGCTGTTTAGGCACAGCGTCCTGAACGCTGCGTGTATACCATTTCACCACCCGGGCTTTTCAACTAGATTGTATCAAAAGCGTACAAAACTTGACAACACTGGACAATTCGAAACAATTAATAGTTAAATAATTATATGACACATTCTTTCGATGTAATCGTTATCGGCGCCGGCGTTGCAGGATTTAATATCGCCCAACTTCTGGGAAAATACAAACTCGAAGTTTTACTTATAGATTCAAAAAAGGATCCTGTCCAAACTTCTTTTTCGACCCTTGGAACCTTTCTCGATCCCAAGCGCTATGGCTTTTCAAGAAACATTGTAGCAGCGGAGATAAACGAGGTAATTTTTCACTCCTCTCATATACACGTAGAAAAGAAAATGAACGCAAGTATATTAAATAAAAAAATTATGTACCAAGAATTACTCGACAAAATCATAAAAAATAACGTAAAAATAAGATTTTCGACTTGCATATCCGGTTTCTCGACAAAAAACGACGGCTCGATAGAATCTGTCGTAGATAAAAAAGGGGACTGCTATAAAGCGAAACTATTTATTGACGCAACAGGAGCTGCCGGATTCTTTAGTAGAAAACTGGGACTTCAAGACAAAGACTTAAAATTAGTGGAAGGGTTGGAATATAATGTGGAATATAATGGACCACAAAGTCAAGCCCATTTATTTATAGGAAAATTATATCAGGACGGATATGCGTGGATCTTTCCCTTTGGACAAAACAGGGCTATTTTAGGATTAGGATCTTATGATCCGAATATAAAAGCAGATCTCAGAAAAAGACTGGATTTAATGTTTAATATTAATACCATTAAAAAATTAGTAAAAAAAGATAACGACCATATCAGTGGAGGAGTGATCCCTGTGACAGCGGTAAAAACAAAATTCGTATATAAAAACGTTGTGTGTCTAGGTGACTCTGTTTCACAAGTTCATCCCATAGTGGGCGAAGGACACAGGTTTATCCTGGAAGCCGGAATAATAGCTGCCCCTTATATCAGAAATGCGATTAAGACTAATAATTTTGGGGTATTAAAAGGATATGAATATGAGTGGAACAAGCAATTCTATAAATCTTACTTCCAGGGAAAGAAACTTCAAGGCTTAGCAAGTATAATGAGTCACAATGATTTTCTTTCCGACCTGTCCGCAATCATAGTCGCTTTAAAAGGGGACAATTCATTTAAAAAAGCTCTTGCTGGACACGTCTAAATTCCTTCAAAACTTGACAACATTTTTAAAATATGCAACATTAATAACAATGCGAAAGTTAATCCTAACTACGGGATTTTTCGTGGTATTGGTATTATTTTTAATATTCAATATTATTTTGTTGTCCTATTTAAGCTCTCATAAACAAGCCACTTCGCTTTTTACCCGTATCCCGATCCAAACCGTCGCGTACGCAGCGCTTCCGACTGCGCAAAACAATTTTCAGGACGAAATTATCCAAAAGGATGCGAGGGTAGAAAAACTAAGAATCTTCTTGGAGAAATATAAATCTCCGCTTTTACCTTTTGCCGAAAAGATCGTTAGCGAAGCAGATAAAAATAACATCGACCACAGACTGCTGCCCGCGATCGGAATGCAGGAATCAAATCTTTGCATTAAAGCGCCTAAAGAATCGTACAATTGCTGGGGATTTGGGATATACGGCAAAAAGGTTACGCGTTTTAGTGGATTTGACGAGGCGATCGAGACCGTCTCGAAAACACTCGCCCGCGACTATATAAACCAAGGCCTGGTAACGCCGGAAGACATTCAAAAAAAATACACGCCGTCCAACAAAGGAGAGTGGGCGGCAGCCGTGAACCACTTTATGGCTAGCCTCGATTTACCCTCGACTTCTACCCCATAGCATTGGGCTTGACAAACCTATAGTTACCTGATATAATACGCAACAGATCCTAAGGTATGTCGCTAAAACCGCCATACGTTAGGATTTTTTTATGGTAAAGGGGATTCCCTTTATCATAAATTTATGAAAAGAATATTACTTATAGTAATGTCATTAATATTCCTTTCGCTTCCTCAAAAAACACAAGCCGATCAAATTCCCGCTAAATCGACGTCCGCTAACCTTGCAACAACTCAAATAAACATTGAGAAAGATAATCGCGTGGTGATTTTGAAAGAATTTTTAGACACATACAATTCGCCACTTTCAGAATCAGCCGAAGATTTCGTTAAATCGGCCGACAAATACGATATCGACTGGAAATTGGTCGCAGCGATCTCGGGCGTTGAATCGACGTTTGGTAAACACATCCCTTACAATTCTTATAACGGTTGGGGATGGGGAGTCTATGGAGATAACGTAATTTACTTTGAGTCGTGGAAAGACGCGATCGAAACTATTTCTAAAGGACTAAGACAAAACTATATCGACCGTGGAGCGACAAACGTTTACGCGATCGGGCGAATTTACGCAGCTTCTCCCACGTGGGCGCAAAGGGTTGAATATTTTATGAACCGGATCAGAGACTATGAGCTAAGAAATCCCGAGGACGCCCTTTCGCTCTCGATTTAAATAATGTATAATAGCCTTGGAGAGGCCGGGTGGCGAAACTGGCAGACGCGCATGGTTTAGGACCATGTGGGGAAACCCTTGGAGGTTCGAGTCCTCTCCCGGCTACCAATATAATTTTTATGGTATCAGCGATCGAAAAACTACCAGACGGAACAATAAAATTGACCCTTACGATCCCTTTCTCTGAGGTTACAAAGACTAAAGACGAGGTTGTCGCTCTTTTTGCTTCGGAAGCCGAACTTCCGGGATTCAGAAAGGGAAAAGCCCCGAAAAAGCTCGTCGAAGAAAAAATCGACCAGGAAAAAGTAAGAGAAGAAATTTTAAAACGATTGTTACCAAAAGCATACGCAGAAAGTGTAAAAGATCACAATTTAAGGCCTATTATCAATCCACAAATACATATTCAACAAATTGAAGAGGGCAAAGATTGGATCTTTATCGCGTTGACTTGCGAAGCCCCGGAAATAAATTTAGGAAATTATAAAGAGGGAATTAGGAAAATAACCGCTAAAAGTAAAATCGTTATACCCGGAAAAGAAAAACAGGAACCGAGTTTCGACGAAATCGTAAAAGAACTCTTGGCGAATGTTGTTATTAAGATTCCGAAAATAATAATTAACCAAGAAAGTGACAGGCTCCTCGCACAGACACTCGACGAAATTAAGAAGCTCGGGTTAAGTCTTGAGCAATATTTATCTTCGACTAAACGCACGGCAGAAGATTTGAGGGCAGAATACGAGAAAAAGGCAGAGGATGATGTAAGGCTCGAATTTACTCTCCAAAAAGTAGCCATGGACGAAAAGATATCGGTCTCAGAAAAAGAAATCGACGAGGCGATCCAGAAAGCAAAAGACGAAAACGAAAGAAAAAGCCTGGAAGCCAATCGGTATTTACTCGCGAGCATACTAAGACAGCAAAAAACGCTTGATTTTCTAAAGAATTTGTGATAGGTTTGAGGCTAACATGAAAGCCACAAAAGATAAGACACGGACAAAGCAACTTTTAAACCAAAACCTCATCGAAGCCGGAAGGGGTCTAGGCGACGATGTCGCAAAAACGATGGTTCGTGATTTCGCTTTAGGATCTGTTACGGATGCCTGGGAACAGTTTTTCGGAGGAAAAAAACCCGAAAAAGGGAAAAAACAAGTAAGCGGAGATTTAAAAGAGGGAGAGGAATTAAACCTTAAAAAATCAGAAGAACCGGAAAAACCCGTTCGCCCCGATATTCTGCCTCATATCGACTACAGACGGGAAGTCGTCCACGCGGAAGAACGGTCGGCTAAAGAATTTAACCGCGAAATTACGGTAAAGATCTCCGAAATTAGGGTTGAAATCCAAAAACTCGTACAAACTTCAAAAGAGCTTCAAGTTCAATTTAAAGATGTCGCCGTGGCACAACTTCCCAC
>JAMCZG010000067.1:13928-19489 GCA_023485715.1 Patescibacteria group bacterium | reverse complement strand
AAAAGAACAAGAAGAATTAGTTGATCTTGTAGCATCCAATATTTACCGCCCATGCTGCAACAATTCCACCGCATTTCCCGATTGCAACCACGGGATGGCGCTACTTGGAGTCCTGCAGTTAATGGCTTTAAACGGAGCAAATCAAAACGAAATGTACCAGGCCGGAAAATATTTTAACGCTTTTTGGTTTCCGGGAAACTACTATGATTTAGCTTTGTATTTTAAAAACAAAGAAAATAAAAAATTTAAAGACATTGACCCGAAATTATTGCTTAGCATGGAATATTCTTCCGCATCTGGCTGGCAAAAAGCTAAAAGTTGGCTGACTGAAAAAGGGATTGTGCAGGAACCTCCTAAGACAGGTAATGGCTGCGGCACATAACATCCAAAAACTTAATTAAATCTTCATATTTTTTTAATATTATATGGTATAATTGTAAGACTTTTATGAGAATTCTATTGGTTGAAGACGAAAGAAGGCTCTCGAATATAATAAAGAAGGGTCTTGTTGAAGATGGTTTTGCTGTCGATCAGGCATTCGACGGAGAAGAAGGGTTATATTTAGGGGAGTCGGAACAATATGATTTAATTGTTTTGGATATCATGCTCCCTAAAATTGACGGGCTAAATGTTTGCCGTGACTTGCGAAATAAAAATATAAAAATTCCCATTTTAATATTGACTGCAAAATCGACTACCGAAGATAAAGTTTCCGGGCTGGATAGTGGAGCAGACGATTACATCACAAAACCGTTCTCATTTTTGGAATTTCGTTCCCGGATCCACGCATTAATAAGAAGAAGCCACAAGGAGTCATCCCCAATACTTAAAGCGCTCGATTTAGAAGCAGATCCTCTAAAGCACGTTGTTAAACGTGGCAAAAAAATTATTGATCTGACCCCGAAAGAATTTTCGATTTTGGAATTTTTACTTCGCCACAAAGAGGAAGTTATTACAAGAACCATGATTATAGAACACGTGTGGGATTATAACTTTGACGGGATGAGTAATGTTGTTGATGTTTTCGTTGCATCACTTAGGAAAAAGATAGATTCCGAAGCTTCAGTCAAGCTTATTCAAACTGTCCATGGGGTTGGTTATAGATTAAGTGAATAATTATGAATACTTCGACAAAGCTCAGCATAAATACAAAAAGTATTAGGTTTCGAATTTTTATTTGGTATGCGATAACGTTGTTTTCTGCAACAGCATTTATATTTGCGAGTTTTTATTTTGTTACCAGGCAAATTCTTTTTAGCCAGGTCGATAAGGAACTTTCCACACACGCCGTGAAATTAGCAGAAATCGCTACCCGCCAGGGAGTAAACATGCACGAGGCAATGCTTAAACAACAGTTATATTCCGAATTTAGCCAGATCCCGGGAATGGTCGTAGTTCTTCTGGATAAGGACGGACAAGTCGTGGACAGTTCTTTAACCGTGGGAAACCCGTATGATTTTTACAGTAAAATTTTTAATAACGCACAGAGCAAAAATCAAGCTGTTTACCTAAGCGAGAATATTAATAATTCTCCGATGCGTTTTATTGCTGAACCTATTAAGGAGAATAATTCTCTCCTGGGAGTAGTACTTGTTGCTCATCCAGTCGACGCAATCCAGAAATCGCTTAATTCATTATTAAATACTCTAGGCTTTGTTTTTTTACTGCTTATTTTCCCGACAATTTTAGGAGGAAAACTTTTAGCAAATAAAATAATGCATCCCATATCTAAAATTAGCGACCAAATGGAAAAAATATCCTCAGAATATTTAGACAATAGGATCGATAATCCAAAAACAGATGACGAAATCGAAAAATTGACAACCACATTTAATAATTTATTAGATCGTATGCAGGAATCGTTTCATAGAGAAAGGCAGTTTATAGGGGACGTTGCGCATGAGCTTAAGACTCCTGTTGCGACGCTTAGAAGCGAAATCGAGCTTGTTCTTTCTAAAAAAAGGTCAGAACGGGAATACAAACGGGCTTTAGAAGAAACGCTGGTAGACGCAAACCGACTTTCAACAATAATAAAAAATATTCTTGATCTTGCCTGGCTTCAGGCGGAAAATGCCAGACTAGGAGAACAACACTTAAACTTGTCTGCTGTTACTGCTGAAATTAAAGAAATCGCAGTCAAGTTAACAACTCAAAAACAGATAAAATTACTTGAGAAAATCGAACCAAATATAGAAATCATGGGTGACGAAAATAAAATTTCCAGGGCTATTTTAAATATTGTTGATAATTCAGTTAAGTATACGCCAGCTAAAGGTACCGTATCGATTGCGCTTTATAGAAGAAACAAACGGGCAATTCTCGAAATTAAAGATACAGGGACTGGTATTTCGGCAAAAGAACTTCCACATATTTTCGAACGCTTTTATAGGGGGTCGAAAACAGCCAAAACTTTGGGGTCGGGTTTGGGTCTAGCGATCGCCCAGGGAATTATCAAAGCACATCATGGAATAATTAAAGTAGTAAGTAAAGTCGGCAAAGGCACCTCCGTCATAATCTCTTTACCGTTTATTAATCCGTCTACAAGACACAGACAGTAAGCTCAGCCGAAGCAAGAATCAATAATTCCTTCATAATTTCTTAATCCTTTTTGTTTTATTTTAAGTATATGCCATTGAATTTCAACAGAAATTATATAATCAAAGCAGCTGCAATATGTTTAGGATTAATTACCCTTTTAATTATTGGGGTTATCGTATTTAAAATTTCTTTAGGATCACTTTTTTTAATTCTTATATTCCTGAGCTGTCCCTTGATGCACTTATTATTGATGAAAGGCGGACATAAGCATTAGATCAAGTATCTCCACTATCGTAAATCACTTTATTCCTTATTTAATTTTGTTGTACGCTAGTGTTAGTATTTAAGTAGGAGGTGATAAATATGTTAAAACCGATAGTTTTTGCAAATTCAGCCGCAGCCATAATGGCTATATGGGTTATCGTATGTGCCCTATTGTCGTATATTGCACCCGACTTACTCTTTACAGTCGCTCAGTCCTGGATGCACTCCATAAGTCTTGAGGCAGTTAAGACTGTATTTATCCCAAATTTTGGATCAATAATTTTGGGGGTTGTAAGCGCAGCTTCTTTAACTTGGATCACAGTATACTTTACGATAACTTTATATAATCGTTTGGCAAAGTAGGTCGTATGGGAAAAATAATGTATACATGTCCTATGCATCAGGAAGTACAATCCGATAAGTCCGGTTTGTGTCCGAAATGCGGTATGACTCTGGTAGAAATTACCCAAAAGGAAAAAGAGCAACAGATGAATCACTCTCTACATGGTCAGCATACTATGAAACCTACCTCAAAGATGCCTGCCCACAATGCCACACATAGCGTTGCAGGCGGGTCTTTCTGGGAAAACTTCAAGATAGGGATGACAATGTCGATGGGGATGGAACACGGAGGTCTTGCCGGGCGTGAAATGGCAAAACTCATGGAAGAAGATATCCGTAATAAGTTTTTCTTCGCATTGATACTATCGATTCCGATTATTGCCTATTCTCCTCTTGGTGAAAAAATACTCAAAATATCACTGCCAACGCCTATCTCTGCCGGATGGATTCTTTTTATTCTGACAACACCGGTTTTCTTTTATTCGGGCTGGATTTTTCTTTATTCAGCGTATAAAGCGCTTCAGGCCAAAACATTGAATATGTCAGTACTCATAGCTGTCGGAATCACCGCCGCCTATGGATTCAGCGTTATCCTTACGATTATCGATAATAACGATTCTTATTATGAAGCCGCTGCTATGCTTATTACTTTTGTACTGTTTGGCCATTGGATGGAAATGAAATCCAGGCGCGGAACTACGGATGCATTACAGGCTCTATTTGCGCTTGTTCCTACTCAAGCAAGAGTACTAAGTGACGGCTCGCCCCGTTTCGCGGTCGAAGCTGGAAAAGAAGAACTCATTGCCACCTCCGACGTGAAGGTTGGCGATATATTGGTATTAAAACCCGGTGACAAAGTTGCTGTGGACGGGGAAGTTATTGAAGGAGAAACAGCCATAGATGAATCACTTGTTACAGGAGAATCTATTCCTGTTGCAAAAAAATCTGGCGATAAAGTTATTGGCGGATCCATTAATCAGGCGGGGTCTATTTTGTTTAAGGCTATTAAAATAGGAGAGGATACGGCGTTAGCCCAAATCGTAAAAATGGTCGAAACCGCGCAAAATTCTAAGGCTCCGGGGCAAAAAATTGCCGATCGATTTGCAAAATACTTAGTTATTGTGGCGGTCGGTGGTGGTTTAATCACATTTATAGTTTGGTTTTTTATTTTGGGACAACCGGTAATTTTTGCGCTCACATTTGCGATCTCAACCATTGTTATCGCATGTCCGGATGCCTTAGGTCTTGCGACACCTACTGCGGTCGCTGTCGGCACGGGCCTCGGAGCAAAACATAATATTTTGATAAAAGACGCGCCTACACTCGAACAGGTGTCTAAAATTCAGACAGTTGTCTTAGATAAAACAGGTACCATAACAGAAGGAAAACCAAAAATTACAGACGTTGCGACTGTTTCCGGATTTGATTCAAACAAGGTTTTACAATTAATCGGGGCAGGGGAAGTAAGATCTTCGCATCCCCTGGCAAACGCCGTATTGGATGAATTAAAAAACAGAAAACTAAATCTTTCGTCAAAGATCGGTAAATTTGAGAATTTATCCGGTCTTGGAGTTAAGGCAGTTGTGGAAGGAAAAAATGTAATGGTCGGGACAAGAAAATTAATGGAATTAAATAAAATTGATTTATCACCTCTTGAGAAATTTATCAACGAATTTTTAGAAAACGGAGAAACTATTATGATACTTGCGGTAAACAACAAGGCGGTAGCGGTGGTTGGAGCATCGGATCCGATAAAGCCAAATGCTAAAATAGCCATCGGTCGATTACACAAACTAGGCATAGAAACAGCGATGATTACGGGCGACAACGAAAAGACTGCTCAAGTTGTAGCAAAGACAATCGGCGTTAAAAGGTTTTTTGCGGATGTTATGCCCGAAGACAAGGCAAAATATGTCAAAAAATTACAAGACGAAAATAAATTTGTCGCAATGGTCGGGGACGGAGTCAATGATGCACCGGCTCTGGCGCAAGCTGATATTGGCATTGCTATCGGAGCAGGGACTGACGTGGCAATCGAAACAGCAAAAGTTGTTCTTATGAAATCCGACCCGGTCGATGTTCTTAGGGCCATACGACTTAGCAAAGCAACTGTGAGAAAAATGAAACAAAATCTATTCTGGGCGTCAATATATAACTTGCTTGCCATCCCTGTTGCCGCAGGTATTCTATATCCTGCTTATGGCATTTTTTTAAGACCCGAAGTTTCTGCTCTTTTAATGAGCGCGTCATCAATTATTGTCGCTACAAACGCAGTACTACTAAAAAGGGTGGAAAAAGATCTAATATCAATTTAAGTAATTTTTTCAACATAATATTCATAATTTCTTAATAACTCATTTAGTATCCTTTAACGTATGGAAAAATGCAAAATTAATATAAAGTGATTTACGATAGTG
>JAMCZG010000067.1:0-13918 GCA_023485715.1 Patescibacteria group bacterium | reverse complement strand
TACTGCGTTTCTTGCGAGATATTAATCGAAGACGAACTCGCAAAAATTCCCGGAATAAAAAAAGCTTACTTAAACCATCAGGCAGGAACCGCGGAGATATATTACGAGGGACAACTTAATTATAGCGCACTCAAAAATGCTATTGAAAGTGCGGGATATGCCTTAGGTAAGGAAAAATTGCAATTCATATCAAGGAACTATTACGATTATATCGAATTATCCATAGCGTTTTTAATCGTTTTATTTATATTTTTAATATTAAAAACGTCTGATGTCTTAAATCTTACAAGCTCAATTTCCGGAAATTATTCCAGCCTTCCAGTCGTACTTCTTATAGGATTAACAGCCGGTATTTCAAGTTGCATGGCTTTAGTAGGTGGTTTAGTTTTAGGAGCCTCGGCGCGTTACTCCGAAAAACACCCAAACGCAACGGGAATGGAAAAATTTAAACCCCATTTATTTTTTAATATTGGCCGGATTTTGTCTTTTTTTATTTTGGGAGGATTAATCGGATATGCAGGATCATTTTTCCAACTATCAACGTCCGTTTTGGGAATCATGATTGTTGTCGTAGGGCTGGTTATGTTTTTATTAGGCAGTCAACTTATCGATATTTTTCCGATTCTAAAAAAAATATCTTTCACCATGCCCAAAGGTTTAAGTAGAATGCTCGGCATAAAGGATCGGTCAGAGGTTGAATACAGCAACAAAAACGCCGCGATAATGGGGGCTTTGACGTTTTTCCTGCCTTGCGGCTTTACGCAGGCGATGCAGTTATACGCGATGAGCACGGGAAGCCCGGCTATCGGTGCCCTAACCATGGGCGTGTTTGCCATCGGTACTGCACCTGGACTCCTAAGTGTTGGCGGATTAACATCTTTCATTAAAGGTCAAGCCGCAAAGTTTTTTTTCAGAACAGTCGGGATTGTAGTAATATTTCTGGCGATATTTAATATTTCGAATGGTTTCAATCTTCTTGGAATCAATCCTGATGTTTTTCAGGTTTTTGGAAAATCAAACAAGGTGTCGGCAAATTCTTATCAGGACGACAACGTAAAATTGATTAACGGAGTTCAGGAGGTTCGAATGATACAGGATAACTCTGGTTATGTCCCTAATAGTTTTACGATTAAAAAAGGAATTCCTGTTAAATGGATTATTACATCAGAGGTGCCCAATAGTTGTGCCGCGAGTATTGTTTCCCAGGGACTCGGTGTCAGACAAATTCTTCAAGCCGGGGAAAATGTAATCGAATTTAATCCAGATGAAACCGGAATTATTCGCTTCTCCTGTTCTATGGGAATGTATACAGGTTATTTCGAAGTCGTTGATAATAATTCCAGTTCTCCCAATACAGAAGCTCCGGTTGCGGATCAAAATGTTCAAAATACCACCACGGCAAATCCGGGAGCAGGACAATCGTGTGGAGGTAGTGGAGGTGGAGGATGCGGTGGCTGCGGCGGAGGCGGTGGTGGCTGCGGAGCTAAAAAAAATCCGTCAAACACTAATACGGTAACTGCTGGAGAGGTAACCAATCAAGGAGATGTACAATTAATTAAAGCAGTATACGATTTAGACAATGACATTGTTCCGAATAGGTTTGTTGTTCGAGCAAATCAGCCTGTAAAATTTGAAATTGAAGCAAAAGACGATGGCGTAGGTTGCATGGGATCTGTTACCATACCCGGCTTAACGAACCAAATAGAAGTATTTTCAAAAGGACAATCAACGACTTTCGATTTTACACCCACAAAAAAAGGAATCTTTAATATTACGTGTGCTATGGGTGTTCCAAGAGGACAAATAGAAGTTAATTAAAATGAAAACATTAATATTTAGAATATCGGGACTGACCTGTCCGGCTTGCAAAAAACTTTCGGAGAAAAAAATTTCCGCAATCACGGGGGTTATTTCAGTTAGCGTAAATCTTGATTCGGGAGAAGCAACTATCGAATCCGAGGAAACCATTGGAATAGACAAAATTATAAATGCCCTAAAAGATACTCCTTATCGGGTAGTAACGTTATGAAAAGAAATATTAACTTTAATGTTAAAGGAATGCATTGCAGTTCCTGTGAATTGCTAATAAAAGATGAGTTGTCGGCAATTAAGGGATTGCAAGATATAAATCTGGATCATAAATCAGGAGAGGGTTCGCTTGTTTCGACATCGCCGAAATCGATGGATTATAAAATAATTGAGGCTATCGAAAATGCCGGATATAAAGGATCAATCGGTTCGGAAAAAACAAATGGATTAAGCGCAAACGGAGAATTTTATTCCGGCAAAAATTTGATTCAAGCTCCGATCATTAATCTTCCCTCGGAAGTGGAGATCGAAGGAAGAATCGGTAAAGATGAAAACGGAGAACTTTTCTTAAAAGGAAAATTAAGACTGGGAACTACAAAAAGTCCTGATGTTGAAGAATTTAAAAATGAGTTACCTAAAGAAAATTTCGGAACAAACAAAATTTCGAAAACGAATCTTTCGCTTTCCGGGATGCATTGTGCGTCATGCGCGTTGTTAATCGAAAAATCTTTAAACAAAACTCCCGGAGTAAAGGAAGCGCACGTAAACTTTGCTGCCGAAAAGGCGTCGGTAATTTACGACGAATCTGTTTCTAAAACCGAAAATTTAATCGACGCTGTAAAAAAAGCAGGCTACAGTGCAGCTATTATAAATCCGAAAGACACCGAATTTGAAACAAGGAAAAAAGCTTCTGAAATCGCGTATTACCGAAAAAATTTTATAACGAGCCTCGTTTTGAGCCTTCCGATGGTCTATTTTATGTTCCTCGACTTTTTCACCTGGCTTCCTTTCGGGACAATTTTAATGCCCTATATCGGAATTATATCTTTAATCCTGACAACCCCGATTCAGTTTTACGTCGGCAAAGGTTTTTACAAAGGAATGTGGTCGGCGCTCAGAATGAAAACGTTTAACATGGACAGTCTTATCGCGATCGGGACATCTGTCGCGTATTTTTACAGCCTTATTAATTTTGAGTCTTTTGCGTACGCAAACCGGTCGTTAATCGGATTGTCGGGAATGAAAATTCCAGAACTTTATTTTGAGACAGCGGCGTTTCTTATAACTTTTGTGTCTTTGGGAAAATGGCTCGAGGTAAAAGCAAAAGGAAAAACGTCGGACGCGATAAAAAAACTAATGGGTTTAAAACCGAAAACCGCGCGCGTTATTAGGGATGGCGTTACAAAAGATATTCCGATCGATGAGGTTATCAAAGGGGACACTATTGTAGTTAGGCCCGGCGAAAAAGTCCCGACAGACGGAAAAATATCCAAAGGCGGGTCTTCTGTTGATGAGTCGATGATAACCGGAGAAAGTATCCCTGTTGAGAAAAAAGTCGGCGACGAGGTTATCGGGGGAACGATAAATAAAACCGGTAGTTTTGAATTTATGGCAACCCGCGTTGGGGAGGAAACAACTTTATCGGGAATAATAAGGCTTGTAGAAGAAGCCCAGGGGTCTAAAGCCCCGATCCAGGATTTTGCTGACCGGATTTCGTCCTGGTTTGTTCCCGTAGTACTCGCCATTTCTGTCCTTACATTTATAATCTGGTTTTTTGTTTTGAACGCGCCTTTATCATTTGCCTTAATGGCGTTAACCGCCGTAATCGTTATCGCGTGTCCGTGCGCACTGGGTCTTGCGACACCTACTGCGATAATGGTCGGGACAGGCCGGGGAGCAGAACAAGGCGTTTTAATAAAAGGGGGCGAGCCTTTAGAAACTGCCTGCAAAATTAATACTATTGTATTTGACAAAACAGGGACTTTAACAAACGGAAAACCCGTTGTTACAGATATCGAAACATTCAACGACTTGGATGAAGCCGAAGTTTTGGAAATCGCGGCAACTTTGGAAAAACAATCCGAGCATTCGCTCGCAGAAGCTATTTTGAATGCAGCGAGTGACGAAAATCTGAGGCTTAATGAAATTGACGGATTTAAAGCAATACCGGGACACGGAATCGAAGGAGAGATCGACAATAAAAAATATTATTTCGGTAACCGAAAATTAATGACGGATATCGTAAATCACTCAATAGATAGGATCCAAAGAAAAGTATCTAGACTTGAGAGTGCCGGAAAAACAGTTATGATTCTAGCTGATGCCGATAACATTTTAGGTGCGATCGCTGTGGCAGACACGCTTAAAGAATCATCCAAAGAGGCAATCGAAAAATTGAAGAAAATGAAGATTAAGATTTATATGATAACCGGAGATAATAGCCTTACTGCAAACGCGATCGCAAACCAAGTCGGGATCGATAACGTTTTGGCCGAAGTTTTGCCCGAGGATAAAGCCAACGAAATTAAAAAACTGCAAGACGAAGGTTTTAAGGTCGCGATGGTCGGGGACGGAATTAACGATGCACCCGCTTTAGCACAGGCGGATTTGGGAATTACGATGGGGTCGGGGACTGATGTCGCGATGGAAACCGGTGGAATCGTAATCGTAAAAAACGACCTCCGGGACGTAATTAAAGCGATCGACCTTTCTAAGGAAACAATGGGTAAAATAAAACAGAATATGTTTTTCGCGCTGTTTTATAATGTTATGGGAATTCCGATCGCCGCCAGAATTTTTGCGTTTGCCGGCCTTATTTTAAAACCGGAACTCGCCGGACTTGCGATGGCATTAAGTTCGGTCTCTGTAGTATCCAATTCTCTTCTTCTTAAATATTATCGACCGAATAAAAGAAATTATCTGTCGATCGCTGCACCTATAATTTTTATTGTTTTCTTTACGTTTATCTTTATCCAATTCACAATATTCAGTTCAAAAATTAAATAAGTTAATCTTTAAATCTGTTTACCTCTTTTATAACCGAGAAGATTGGAAGTCCGACGACGTTAAAATAATCACCGTCGATTTTTTTAACAAACAGCGCTCCCTTTTCCTGGATTCCGTACGCACCGGCTTTGTCCAAGGGCTCTCCGGTCGAAACGTACCAATCGATTTCTTTTTTCGTTATTCTTTTGAAATACACTTTTGTTTCGACTGTTTTCGTGATTGATCGACCCGATTCAGAATCGATTACTGTAAACCCGGTTATAACTTTGTGCATTTTACCGCTAAGTTTTTCCAGGATCCTCGTGGCATTAACAGACGTTTTTGGTTTTCCGATTATTTCGTTGTTTAAAACGATCACTGTATCGCAAGCTATTATAATCGAATTTTTATGCCTTTTTGAAACATTTTTTGCTTTTTCGAGGGAAAATTGTTTTACCATATTATTAGGACTTAAATTTTGCGAAATATCTTCTTTAAAATCGCTTACGTCCACGACAAATTTTAGTCCGATCTGTTTTAACAACGCTTTTCTTCTCGGGGATTTTGACGCAAGCACGATTTGTTTCATAGAGTCATTTATATTACAAATCCGTTCTCTTGACAAGGCGATTATAATAAAGTAATACAATATATTATGAAAATTGTAATTTTATCGATCGTATTTTTTCTGATCGCGTCATTTTTCGTTTCGAGGATTTTTCTAAAGCCGAACAAAACAACAAATACTGTTTCTACTTCTCCCACAATACAAGTTTCTCCAACTCCCCAAAATCTCGAAGGCGGAAAAATAACCCTAAAAAAATTTACAGAGTATATAAATAGTGAAAAAACGATCGACGCCGTTTCGCTTTTGAGCGAGAAGGCCGTAAAAGACGAAAAATCAAAAGACCAATGGCAAACCAATTTTAATTCGATTTCAAAAATATCCCTCGCAAAAGTCGAAGATTTTGAAAAGCCTGTATGGACAGAAAATTTTGAGCAGTATAAGGTTATGCTCGACATCGAATTAAAGCCAGGACTTTCAGAAAGCTACGGATGGATCGAAGGTGAAAACATAAGATGGGTTACGCTCGAAAAAGATAATAAGGAAACATGGAGAATCACAGAAATTGCGACCGGTCCGTAGAGTATAATATAATGAGTTTCGTATGAAACTTAGATTTTTCCTGCTTTTTCTTTTTGTTTTAGGATTATTCTTTGTCTTACCTCAGAAAATTTTTGCAAGCTCCGAATCGATAAAATCTTTCCGAAGTAATATTACTCTTCACAAAGACGGCTCTTTTAATGTCGAAGAAAATATTCAATACGATTTCGGGGAAAACTTACGACACGGAATATTCCGTTATATACCCCTTACTTCTAGAGTCGGGGAGTATTACAGGACTCTAAAAATAACGTTTTTGGGTGTTCAAAGAGACGGACAACCTGAGAAATTTTCAGAAAACGATTCTAACGGAAAAGCGTATATAAAAATCGGAGACGCTAATGAAACAATTTCTGGCGTGCACGATTACACGATTAATTATAATGTCGAAAACGGCATCGGGAATTTTTCAGACCACGATGAGCTTTTCTGGAACGTTACCGGAAACGACTGGCAAGTCCCGATCGAAAAAGTAAGTTCACAGATCTTTCTTGACTTTAACACCCAAATTACAAAGGCCACTTGCTACACCGGAATAACCGGAAGCAGAGAACAAAACTGCGACACGGAAAATATATCTAATATCGTAACGACAAGTCCGCTTTCGGAAAACCAAGGACTAACCGTCGTTTTTGGATTTCCCGCGGGTACTTTTCCGTTGAGTAAAATCGACAAAAACCCGCCGGGAACCATAAATCCTGTTGTTCTTTCTATTTTGTTTATTATTTTTATAATATTTGCACTCGCTTTTTATATTGTTTTGCCGATTATTTTAATAATCTGGTATTTTAGATCAAAAAGGATAAATCGTTTTGGACCAATTACGGTAAACTTTGATATTCCCAAAAACGAAAGGGGAGACCGGATTCCGCCCGCCGAAGCGGGAACAATCGACTCTGCAAAACTCGAAAAAGACGACGTTATTGCAACAATTTTTGATTTGGCGATTAGAAAGTATATAAAAATAAAAGAGATCGAAAAGAAAAAAATCCTGGGGTTTGGCGGCGGAAAGGATTATTTGATTTCAAAAATAAAGAATTACGAAAAAGAGAAATTAACGCTTTACGAGAAGGATTTATTAGATGCGTTATTTTCCGAGTCGGATGAGATTGAATTGGGTTCGATTTCGAAAAGTTTTTACAAAACATTTTCCGACATGGACGATCACGTCTTTTCTTCGCTTATTAAAAGGGGATATTACAAAAAGAACCCCAAAACCCAAAGAGGCCTTTTGATCGCAGGGGGCGTTATTTCTTTTTTAATGATTAATTTTGTTCTCGGATTTATTTTATTATTTTTTTCGAGGGTTTTAAACGGCAGGACGGCAACGGGTGATGAGATCGATTGGAGAATCGACGGGTTAAAGCTGTTTTTAAAAAGCATGGACCGAAATTATAAATGGCAGGCAGAGCAGCTTGCAATCGTAGAAAGCATGATCCCGTACGCGATCGCGCTTTCGTATATCGACAAATTTATGGAACAATTAAAGATTGTTAAACCCGACTATCGCCCCAACTGGTACTCTGGAAACACGGCTTTTTATCTTGCTTCAACAAACATGTTTACATCGATGAATTCGAGTTTTGTGACGACTGCGCCTTCTTCTGCGAGTGGATTTTCAGGCGGAGGTTCTTCCGGCGGCGGGGGAGGCGGAGGCGGCGGGGGGAGTTGGTAAACTTTCCAGATTAATTCCTTTTGCTTCTAAAACAGACCCTATCGTTGTACGATGTTTATCTCCTTGACCGTACCAACCTTGAAATATTACGTTGTCCTGTACCCCAATGTTTCCGGCTGTAAAAACGTCGCGCATCTGGGCGCCGGAAAACTGTTCGAATAAACCTGTTTGGATTTCTGCCTGTGCTGTACGCCGCATTTGTTTTTTGCTTCTTTCTTCCTCACATACCAAAGTTGTTGTCTTTATTGGGGCTGTTCGCATACTCTCGGGAGAATGATGATTAAATTTTCTATTTAGCTTTAAAGCGTTAGAAATTCTCTCATATCTCCTGTTTAGCTTTTTTATCCATTTTAATTCGCGTAACAACACAAACGGATCGACCCTTTTTGCACCCTGCCCAGCTCTTTGTTCTACCATATTTTGTTATTTTATATTTGTTTGTTTAGCTTGTCAATACGGTATTTTTTGGTCTGAACGAAGATATGTGATATAATTTTGTTGTGGTGGATGTAGCTCAACAGCAGAGCGCCAGGTTGTGGACCTGGAGGTCGCGGGGGCAGCACCCGTCTTCCACCCATTCGACAAGCTCAGGGTTTGCGACCCATTTTTAAAAGCATGGCGTGGCATATTTATATTCTTCTTTGCGATCAGAAAATATATTACGTCGGATTGTCTTCAGATATTCTTAAACGGTTTAAATCCCATCAATTAGGCGAGAATCCTGCTACAAAAAAGTTTTCTGATTTAAAACTCGTTTATTCTGAGGACTTTAATACAAGAAAAGAAGCTGAAATTAGAGAAACACAACTTAAAAAATGGAGTTTTGCAAAGAAGAAGGCACTTATTGAAAGCAATCTCGAATTATTAAAAAAGTTAAGTAAAAACCATGAGCTTGTTGAATAAGACGGAAAAGTGGTGAACCTGTCGAACTACCCGTCTTCCACCCAAGTTTTTTAGCCTCGATTTTTGACACCCAAAACCTCAAGTTCTAACCTTTGATATAATCTGTTTATGATTGTTTATTTTGTTCGCCATGGAGAAAGTGAATTAAATGCCAAGCGCGTTCATCAAGATGGAAATGCTAAGTTGTCAGAAGCAGGTGTTGAACAAGCAAACAAGCTAGCAGAAAGATTGATTTCTCTTCCAATAGATACAATATTATCAAGTTCATTTGAGCGAGCAAAGCAAACAGCAGAAATTATTAGCCAGAAAATAAACATACCCGTTCAAATGAATTCGCTTCTTGTTGAGATAAAGCGTCCAACAGAAATAGAAGGTCGAGGGATAAACGAACCTGAGGTGGTAGAAATTAAAACTAAAATTCGTGATAACTGGAATAATCTTGATTTCAGACATTCAGATGAAGAAACATTCTACGAATTTAGAGATAGGGCAAAAAAAGTTATGGGAGAGATTAAATCACTAAATAGCGAACATACATTGATAGTAACCCATGGGGATTTAATAGGCATGATTATTTGTGTTTTAACTTTTGGTGATGAATTAAGTCCCAAAGAATTTTTAAGTCTCCGTAATCTGTTTGCCTTATCGAATACAGGCATTACTGTTTGTGAATACAAAGACGACAAATGGAAACTTATATCATGGAATGATGTTAGTCATCTTCCTATTTAGTTAGATATTAAGGTAGGTATAGCTTTGAGAATAGAATTCAAGTTCTTTCATTGATAAAGAGCTAAAATAAGTTCGAATATCGTTTGGTAGGCCACCCACTCAATATACATCAACCGGGATTTCCAAGAATAGGTTTTTTCTTGATTTATCAAACCAGATTCTTCCCTTATTTAAACGGATAATCTCTGTCGCGATATAAAATTCAACGCTATTTTTAAAATCTTCCCCCGGTGTTATTTCAAAAGGATTTCCGTTTATTTTCTGGTTTTCGAAAAGTTTTTTTGTTGTAATTTGGATCAGAAATTTATCCTTGACTATTTTAACTTCAATTTCCAATTCTCTTTCTGACTTGTCGACCGAAAACTGGAATACAGAAACAAACGCCCGTCTTAATTTTTCTTTATCTCCCAAAATATTCCCGTTTGGAATCGATTTTGCAATAAGTTTAATGTTAAATTTGTTATCTATTTCGGATGTAACTTCTTTAATAAATTCATTGAAATCGATAACCTCTCTATGAACGATCAACTTATTCGTCTGGATCTTAAAAAGGTCACCTAAATCCTTAATTTTAATAAGCGCGTCTTCGCCCTGATTTTTAATCCTTTCGGCAATATTTTTTATTTCTTTGTCCAAAACCAATTTGCTTTTTTGCTCCAGTATGCCTGTTAAAATTTTACTGTCTGAAATTTGTCTGTAAATATCCTGGCTTATTAAATTAACAATACTATCTTTATTAAATTCGATCCTTTTTCTTCGCCTTCTCTCGATTAAATTTGTCCCGTAAATAAAAATAATAACTATTAAAGAAACTATTCCCACAAAAACAACACCTATATATATTTTTTGGTAGAAGGCCAAAGTTTCTTCCTGCTGCTCTCCTAAAATTTCATATTCCTGGTTTTGGATTCTGTAAATAGTCTGTCGTATACTTTCTGCCTGATAGTTTCCCGTATCCGACGAAATAAAATCCCTGACAGCATCAAAACCGTCGTGGTCCCTAATATAAATTCCGTGATTTAAAATCTCCATTCTTTCGTTTATTTTTTTTGAAAGCCTTGCCAGATTTTCCTTTTGCACCGGATTTATGCTAGGTAGATTGATTAGTTTATTTATAGAAGCTGAAAGAGAAGATGAATTTTTTTTGAATTCCGATAAATATTTCGGGTCTCCTGATATAAGATAATCCCTTTGGGACGATTCTGTATTTGATAAAAGAGAAGAAATACTATTTAAATTAATCAGCAGATTTTGCTGGGAACTGATTAATTCCTGGTTGTTTTTAATATTTGAGATATTAATGAGAGAAAAAAGGCCTCCGAAAACAATAAAAAATATTGTTACCGCTACAATAAAGAGGATTAATCGATTTTTAATTAGGACTTTATTTTCTTCTTTTTTTACGAGAAGTAGATTTTGGAGAAATTTTAACATTATTTAAAATGTAGATTAAGATAAAAATTAACGCGGCGATCACGCCAAAAACGACAAAGAAATTAAACATCCTGGAACTCGTAATAACGTCTCTATAGACAAAAATCGAAAACAAAAGGCAAAACCCAAGAGCAAAACCGAGGATTTCTAAAGTTTTCCTCATCGAGTGGTCTTTATTTTTTGCCATACAGTATTAGTATAGACACAGTTTCCACTCCTGTGTCAAGAGGGTTTTAAAACCCAAAATACGCCGAAAGGCCAAATAATCCGTGGATAAAGGCAAGACCGATCGAAACAATCGCCATCCGCGGATGCCATTTAAAAGCGATCCATCTTTTCCCGCGCCGGTTTGAGATCGAAATAAAAGCGGTGAACAAAAAAGATAAAAAAGTAATGATCCCAAGGTACATTATTAGTGGTTTGCCGAAAATTGGGTAATACGAAATTTGAGAGATCACAAGATTAATTATAAAACATCAATAATCCTAAAAGGTATTCTAATTTCTCTGCATCTGGCTTCTTCTTTTAATCTCAAACATACCGGCCATAAGTCCAAAGAAAACAGTAGCGATTACTGCGTATGATAAAACGCCGTAGTGTTTCTCGACCGCGGAATACATCGATACTGCGGCATTTAGCGCACTTAATCCGATAGCAACATCTCTTTTTTGAGCCAATTCTGCTCCCGCCGTTGACGGACTAAGAAATTCTTTTACGTTACCCATAAATTCCACCTATTCTGGATGCGCTTTGATTTATAGAAGTACCGCGGGAGAGAGTCGAACTCTCACGTCCGGTAAGGACAAAGGCTCTTAAGGCCTTCGTGTCTGCCATTCCACCACCGCGGCAAAAATGCTGGAGGATAAATAATCTACCCCAGTATGAATAATTATAGCAAAGACGATCGAAATAATCTAACTTCCGAGCAAAGACGTGGGATTGAACAGATTGCAATATCAATTAAAAAGATACAAACAGAACTTCATAAAATCAGTGTTTTAAAAATATCTGAAATATTATGTGTCAGCAAACAAGCCCTCAACCAGAAAATAAATAGAAGACTAAAAAAAGAATATGAAAAATTTACCAAATAAAATCAAAAAATACGAGGACAAAAAGGAAATCGACCTTTACCTTAAACAAAAGGCGGTAAACGACTACACGGTGAGGGTAGGGAAAATGTTAAGGGGAGTGATTATGGGGGAAAAGATATGAAAATTGTTGATTACGCCGGAAAGAAAAAGTACGAGGAAAGTTGGTTTATAAGTTTAATCGGAGTTTTCTTAACGATGATAACTTTTGTTTTAGCAGTTTTTTTAATGATCTTAATATGAATGTTTTTTGTAAAGCACATCCAAGTAAAAAAGTAGGACAAGATCAATTCGGTAACTACTATTCCCAATGCTACGAGGGATGGAAAGAGAAGGAACGGGGAGAAAAAGTAACTTGCGAATTAATATTTGAAGCATGTTGTACCAAATGTGGAGACACAGTTAAAGGCGACACAGACGGTCTATGCGGTAACTGTGTATAGGAGGTGAATAAATAATGGAAAACGAAGATGAACAGTGGATAAAGGGCAATCTTGGTGAAGAGAAAGAAAGCGGAGGAGAATTTGAGTTTGAGTGCTTTTTATCGACTGATGGAAAGCACACGGTAAGAATACTTGCTAAAACACCAGAAGGTAGAAAAGACGGACTTTCATATGCCCAAAAAGTTTATGACCGGATATTGGTTAGATACGGAACAAAACAAGCGCAAGCTGTAAAAGAATATAAAAACGGAGGGGTACATTGTAAAACCTGTAACGCAATCGCACAAGAGAAAAGCGGCACAACCAAAGATGGTAGGGCATGGAAGGGAATATTTTGTTCGGCAGAAAAGGATCATGTCGAATGGGTGAGATAAAACTGTCCATTAGAGATGGTTTTAGCTCTCTAATATGAACGAATTAACAACACAAGATTGGTATAACCAACTTTTAGGGGATCTTCGGAAACTTGAATATGCAGGGATCGTTTTAACTAAGTGGAATATAGGCAAAAGGATAGTTCAAGACGAGCTTAAATTCAATAACCCCGAATATGGAAGTAGAAGAATAGAAAACATAGCTAAGGATTTAGGCACATTTAATGGGGATATATGGCATTGTATAAGATTTTATAAAAAATTCCCGAATAAAAACTCTCTCAGTGAGAGAGAATTAGAAACTAAATCATGGCGATGGATTACTCATACTCAATTATATGAACCACGTAAACCTAAACCCTTATTAACATTACCACCTGGTAAATATAACATAATTTATGCCGATCCTCCCTGGGGATATTACGAAGGCGGTTATAAAAACCAGAGCCAACACTATGATACTTATACACCGGAAGAATTAAGACAAATGCCCATAGCTGATTTGATGGCAGATAATTGTATCCTATTTCTTTGGGTTACATTTCCAATACTAGATCAGGTTTTTGATCTTATTAAATGGTGGGGATTTGAGTATTCGACAGTTGGTTTTGTATGGGTTAAAAGCAAACAGGATGGAACCGGATTTGCTTATGGTTTAGGAAATTGGACTAGAGCAAATGCCGAACTATGTTTAATAGCCACGAAGGGTAGTATCCCTAGGCAAGATGCCTCAATTAGTCAAATAATCTATGAACCACTACGAGAACATAGTAGAAAACCTGCGATTGTCCGAGAAAAAATAGTGCAATTGGTTGGAGATTTACCAAGAATAGAATTATTTGCACGAGAAACAATAGATGGATGGGACATTCAAGGCAATGAAGTTAATAAATATGGGGAAGTGGAATGACGATATAAATAAAGGTAGTAAGGCCGAGGACATGGTTTTAATGTGGTTAGGGGGTAAGGCAGGATTTGATGATATTTTAGCGGTTGAAGAGGTTAAAAATTCATGGCACGGACAAGAGATATTTATCGAGGAAGATTCTGTTATTGAAAAGAAAAAACCAGGTTGGATATATACAAGTAAGGCGGATAGGTTTATTTTTGTTGATTGTCAGAATGAAAAAGCGGCAGTAATTCAGACAGATGAATTAAGAATGGGATATATGAATTTAAAAGATAAATACAAATTATTAACTTCATTGCCTTGAATGTCCCATCCATCTATTGTTTCTCGTGCAAATAATTCTATTCTTGGTAAATCTCCAACCAATTGCACTATTTTTTCTCGGACAAACTACCTT
>JAMCZG010000053.1 GCA_023485715.1 Patescibacteria group bacterium | reverse complement strand
TGTGAAGCTTTTTGTGTCGAATAAAAATAATCAAATACTATTTCAAGAACAAGATTTGATTTTAATCGGCAGGCTAATCGACGCAGAATTTCCGAATTATCAGAAAATAATCCCGGGTGAGTTTGCGACACAAGTTTTGTTCGATCGGGAGGAATTATTAAAAGCTGTTAAGATTTGTTCGATTTTTGCGCGAGATTCGGCAAACATTATAAAGCTTTCTTTCCAAAAAGAAAAAATAGTCGTTTCGGCGAACTCACCTTCTGTCGGACAAAACACGGTAGACGTGGAAGCAAAGCTTAAAGGCGAAGAAAACGAAATCGCGTTTAATGCGCGCTATCTTTTAGATTTACTCGGCAATATTACAGAAAATGATATGATTTTTGAAATGACCGGTCCCCTAAATCCCGGGGTATTTAAAATCCAAGGCGACGATACTTTTCTCCACATCATAATGCCGATTAGGGTACAGAACGAATAGGGGATTAAAAAGATAAATAACCTAATTTATTTTGAGTTGTATAATAGATATTCTTATATTGTGGAACAAAAATTATACTACTTGAGTCAATCGCTGATTCAGATAGTCCCCCTGGAAGAATAGCATGGTTGCTATTTAAAGACACAGGGTTAATAACATAAAGATCGTTTCCGACAAAAGTATAGATAATATTATTAATCCAAAGAGTTTTTTCTATAACAGCATTGTTTAACATTCTCCTTTCTTGATTTATTTCGAGATCATATAACATTAATGACCTATCCTTATTAATTAGTTTTTGAAATAAAAAATATTTATTATTTTGAGAATTATTTGCTCCATATGCGAGTCCTTTTATTTCAATTGTTCTAAAATTTTTATTGGCTATATCAAGAAGATAATAAATGCTTTGTTCAGTCTGAAATTCTGAAACAGGGGATAATATGAAGTTATTATTCGAAATTGAGCTTGCCATATATTCTCCTCCAGGAAAACTAATAATTTTCTGCGGAAAAGAGCCGTCTATAGTAGAGGTATAAAAGACAGACTGAGATGTATCTTGGTCTAGAATATAATATAAGATAAACTTCCCATCGGGCGAAAAAACAGGAGAATTGATTGATGTATCTATTTTTTTAATGTTTTTTGTTTCGAGATTATAGACCCATTTTGTCAAAGCAAGGTCTTCGTCGTCTTCGGATAAAAAGTTGCTACGAATATTGCGAAGACGATATTTATCATTTTCTATTGTTAAAATTGCATGTTTTTTATCTTGCGACCAAGTAATATCTCTAATAAATTCAATATCGAGATTGATATTATCAGATAATGTTTTCTCGCGAAGATTGTCTAGTGAAGCAGTCTTAAAATTATTTTCTTTACTTGAATAATAATACAAAGTGGTGTTATATACAGAAGGGAAATGAACATTATTAATATTGGTATTGTTTACTTTGATCTGCTTTAGTTCAGGGTCTGTAATTGCAGGAGTTAATTTAGTTGTTGGGAATAACCCACTACTTATTATTGGCGTTGGTTTTTCATATTTGGGAATATTTTCTCTTTGTTTATTTATTGAAAGCTTCAATAATAAAAATCCAATGGGGATTACTATAATCAGAAACAAAAATAATAATTTTATTAATATTGGGATCTCATAAATTTTTCTAAGCAACATATTTAAGTTAATTATATCAAAACAACCCAATTATTATTTATTGACATGCTTTTATTGCGTCTGGGACTACACTTATATCAGATAGCTGATAATGTAAGTGATTCCCAGTGCTTAAACCAGTGCTATCAACCCAACCAATAAATTCTCCTTCGGAAACTTTGCTTAAGGATTGTATTTTTGCGATACTTTCCGGAGTAAAATGTGCATATCTTGCGAATACACCATCCGAGCGTTGAATTTCGATCCAGATACCATATTTCTCAGTTGGGCTACACCATTTGTCGTAGTTATCATTTTTGCTCCATTTACAAGTTCCTTGATACTGTCCAGTTCTTGTTACTGTCCCAGCGAATGTTGAATAAACGGGAGTTCCTCTTGGCACGGCAAAATCCCAAGCTAGGAGATTTTGATGAGATGGACCCTGATATGGTCCTTGAGATATGGTAGAGCAAATATCGGGTAGATTTAGTGGAGAGTTAGTGTTATTGGGAGGTAGCTCTGGTGGGTTTGTTTCGGGAGATTCGACAGAACCTTCGCCGACTTGAGTTGTGCAGGTTGATGTGTTTCCTTCGGTTGGGCACTGAACGTCTTGAGCATAAAGCGTCTTAACGGAAAGCGCAAAAAAAATAATGGTGACAAAAAATGATAACAAAAAAAGTATTTTTTTATTCATCTGTTAATTTTATTATGGCGCGTTTGGCTGGACTTGCACAAGTTCGGCTGTGACATGGTTTTTGATTTGGCCATTGTCTCCTGTTTTTACTTTCACCTCGAAGGAAGATGTTCCCGTATTCTCTTTTAGCGACCAATGAATCGCGTTTACGTTATCAATTGTAAATTTCCATGGCATACTAGCAGTTAAGATTGAAGCGTCTCCTTCGAGATAGTCGGAAATAATAATATCGTTTTTGTCCAAATTATTGTAAGTGGCAGTGATCGTATAGGTTATTTCTGTGTTCTTGTCGACTTTAACCGGCCCTGTTTGTGTGAGGGTTAATCCTTCGATTGTTGTAGGAATTGTTGTTTCTATATCGTTACCGCCCGTAAGCATCATTATTAGCACAAAAACAGCAAGCATAATTATAAAAATACCTATAATAGCTATTAAAACCGGTACCGTGAATTCACTTGTCGCTGCGGCAGCGCTTGTCATCACAGTCCTTACTCCCTGCGCAACCGCTTGTCTTGCGACTGTTTTTCCGATTTGTCTTTTTGCCATACGGGTCGCAACGGATCTGGCATTTGACGCCCTACCCCTAAGGTTATTAACTGTGTCCACAAACCCTCCTTGCCTTTGTTTTTGGGGTTGTTCAGTTTCTGTTGAGCCCCGGGGAATGCTTGCGGGAGGGGGTCTCATGATAATGGGGGCGGCGACAAGTTCTTCTTTTTCTTCTTGTTGCACCGGACGCTCTATAAATTCTTCATACTCGTCGTTTTCGGATACCGGTTCTTGATCAAAAAAACGCTGTTGGGGTGTTTTTTGAGAATAATCAAATTTTGCGTTTTCTCCAAAAGACGATACGGCTTCTTTTTTCTCTTCTTCGCCGGGAATTTCTTGCGCTGTCGCTTTTTCAAAGCCCTGCGCTTTTTCTTCTTCGTGATAGATTTTTTTCATCTCGGCAACATTTTTTGGTAACACGATTTTTGCCTCATCCCCGGATTCTCTTTGCTCGACCTCCGCAATCCTTGCCAAATCCTTTAAGACCTCGTCCCCGCCTCCGGGATCTTTTTCGTCTTTATTCATTTCTTCGAGTCTTGTTATGAGTTGAGTTCTGTATTTTTTAACTTTCTCGTCGTCGAGCTGAGGATCAAATAATATTAAGAGTTTTTCGCTTCCTGGAACAGCTTGGGGGATTTTTTCTTGTTTTTTGGGTTCTTCGGGCGAATATATTATTGCCTGTTGTTTTTGGTCGACTTTTTCCCTGAGCTGATTTTTTGCCTCTTTGGCAAGATCGTCGATTATTTTTTTTCCGATCGGGACAATTTCTATCGGAATTTTTTGTACGTCAAAATATGATAATCCTGCTTTGGTTAAGGCAGATTTAATTAATTGCTGATACAAAAGATCGTTTAACGGTTTTTCAGGGGAGCTGGTTGCTTCTGCTTCTTCTTGACGCAGTCGGTTGGCCAAGTCGACGTCGATTAAAACAGAAATTTTTTTTATTAAATCAGGATCGACATCTCCGTTTCTGATTACAGCACCCGAGGTTACAAAATCGATTAATTCTGGGGTCTGTGCTTGAGTGCGCCGAAGAAGCGTTTTTAAAACGGCGATATTAACGGTTTTGTTTTTGGTCGCAGCAGGTTTTTCTTGATCCATGTTTTATGTTTTAATAATTACGTATTTACGCCCGTTGGATTAGGGTTAGGCTGACTTGCTGGGGTAGGTGCTTGCGGAGTAGCGGGTGATTGTTGGGATGCTGACATGGGCATAGTGGATGCTTGAGCGGTTACGCCTTGGGAAACAGGAGCGTTTGTTGTCGGCACGGGTTCTTTATTTTCAGGAATCTTTTCGATCGCATCTTGTGTTTTTTGTTCTTGTGCCCGGACAATGTCTTGTGGATTAGACGTGATAAGCGTGTGTTCAAAAGGCGCAGCGATAACTTTTATCGCGACGTGGTTTTGTCCGGCAAAAAACAGGCCTTCCCCGATATCGGCAGATAATAATAGTTCTTTTTCACCCTCGGAAAGATAAAAAGTTTTAGAAATTAAATCTACTTCGGCGGTTCCTTGTTTTAAAAGCATCTGTATCGACGAATTAGACAACACGGCTTTTCCATAATCGGTCGACAAAAAGTCTTCGACGTCTTGCGTGGCAGTTGTTAATCCCAAATAGTATTTTCGTGCCCTTTTTGCGATCCCGTAAACAAAAGAAGCAGAGTCTTCGTATTTCATCATGTACCACGCTTCATCTAAAATCAAAAGTCTTTTTTTAAGCGTTTTTCGAATTCTTGTCCAGACAAAGTCCAGGATAATGTGCATCGCGATCGGCCGGAGCTGGTCTTCGAGGCCTTTAATCGAAAAAACCGTCAGAGGATTTTTAATATCAAAATTAGACTGCTGATTAAATATTCCACTCAAACTTCCTTTTATAAATTTTTCAAGCCTTAAGGCGAGTTCTCTGGCAGCAGGGTCTTCGGTACCGATAAGGGTTTTATAAAGATCCTCCATTAACGGCGGTTCGTTTTTTTGAGTTGCCGGGTCTTGCGTTATTCCTTTTTGGCGATAGGTTTCGACCAGGGCCCTGTCTAAAATTGCGTCCTGGGCGGCGTCTAGTGTGCCAAGGACGATTCTAAGAAGCGCGTGCAAAGATAAAATTTTAAGACCCAATTCGTTCTCTCCTTCTTCGTACATCCCCGAAAGATCAAACGGATTTATTTTTATCGGAGAAGACGGGGAAAACGCGACTACCTCTCCTCCCATAGTTTGGGCCAAAGAATGATATTCCCCTTCGGGGTCGACGATAATCACCTCAGTCCCGAACATAAACTGGCGCATTACTTCGAGTTTTATTAGGTAGGATTTTCCTGCACCCGATTTTCCCAGGACTACTTCGTTTGCGTTTTCGAGCGAGAATCTGTCGAAAATTATAAGCGACCCGTTCTGCTCGTTAATTCCGTACATAACTCCTCTGTCCTGGGTTAGGGTTGCCGAAGTAAACGGAAAAGTGGACGCAAGCGATGTCGTGTCCATGTTCCGGGTCGTGTAAAGCCTGTCGACCCCGAGCGGGATACAGCTTTTAAACCCGTCCTCCATCTGGAGCGTCGCGGTTTTGGGAACGATTAAAAGCGAAGACAGAGTGGTTAGTAGTTTTTTAGAAGTTTCTTCGAGCTCCGGTAAAGTTTTTGAGGAAATAGTAACATATAGACTGAATTGGAAAAACCGTTCGACGCCTTTTGCGAGTTCTTCCTGTAGCGCCAGCGCGTCTTCCAGTGCGGCCGTGACTTTCGGGTCGATCACTCTTCCTTGTTCTGCCTCCGACGAAATAGTCGCCTCCATTTCGGCAACTTTCCTCCTAAGATCTGTCAACACGTCGCCCGAAAAGGTGGGATAACAAAACATCGAAATATTCATCGTGTTTCCAAAATCGATTAACGGCTCGAGCCAATTCGGCGATACAAATCGGGGATAGCCGACGATAAAAAAAGTCCTGTAAAACCTTTCCCCGATTCTGATATAACGAAAATCGACCTCGATCGAAGACGGCGCGATAATATCGATTAAAGATACCATGCCTTTTTCGACAGTCGGTATCGCGTTACTAACGGCTGGTTTCGGAGCTATAGCTTGTTTTTTGTTTTTACCGAATAAACTCATACGTTTTTTTGTGCCGTGATTATCGGCGATTTTATTTGGCTTGTTTCGGCTAGTGTATTTTCCTCTGCCTCTTCGTTGTAAATAGAATAATAAAGTTTTACCAATTCCTCTTTTTCGAGCGTTTTTGCTTTAAGTCCGAGTCTTGCGAGCTGAGTATTCAAAGAGCTGGATTTTGTGTGCAATGCCTGTTTTGCCATCTCTTTTGAATTTTTGTCTTTAATAACACTCGCCGCGCCTTTTTCGAGCGGAGAGTATGGGATTACGATATAGAATTTTTTATCGAGGACCTCGTTTACTTTTATCAGCTCCTGCACAAAATCGTGGTACAAGCTTATTTGCAAGGAGAGTTTTTCGTTTGTCGATTTTTTTATTTCCTCTTCGAGCGATTTTAAATAGGACGAGATATCGACTCTTTTATTCCGGATCAAAACCTGTATCGGAAACGAAAGCGAGTTTAAAAGCGACGCATAGGAATATATTTTTGTGTTTTGCTCCTCTTTTGACAAAAGCGAAAAGTTAGTCGCCTGGATTTCTGTGATCAGGCACGCATATCCACCCGTCATAAATACGATATCTTCCTCGATATCGATTATTTCGGTAAACTTTTGGGTCGACCCGGCTTTTACTTTATTCGGTTTATCGATCGCCATAATTAATTGCTAAACAGGGCTTTTCTTAATTCTTCGCGTTCGTCGCTTGAAATTACCTCAAGCGGCGAAATTATTTCTCCCGATACGACAAGTTCCACGATATCAAATTTATTTTTTCCTTTCGGATCTTCAAACGCTACGGTGTAAGTGCCGTTTAAAAGCGGTGTTGCCGACGCAAACTGACCCAGGCCGTTAGTTTTAAACGCGCGGACAGGGTTCCCGTCTTTATCCTTTACCTCGATTAAAATACCAGGCAATACGTTTCCCCTGGGATCTTTTACTATTCCGGTTATTAAATTTGGCACGTCTGGGGTTATCGGCGCGCCCACAGTTTTACCCATCGTTTTTGGGATTACTCTTACGTTTTGAGTTTCTGCTCTTTGTTGCATTACTCCGGGCGTAAACACTTTTTGTTGTTGCGTGTCGATCGTTTTTTTAAGACTCAATAATTGCTGCTCGAGTTGATTGCGCTGTGTCATAACTTCGTTTAGCTGTTGTTCGAGTTCGAGCACTTTTTGGTGAATATTTGCCGTAATCTCCGGCTCTTTTTGTACGGCCTCTTCTTTTTTTGCCTCCTCGAGCTCCTTTGTGATCAGGGCCGCTTCTTTTTGGAGTGTTTCGCTTAAATTATTTTGATTTTCGGGTTTTTGAACCTCTATCTTTTTCTCTTCTTTCTTTTCCTCAACGTCGGCCGAAATTATGCGGGGATGGCCGGACGACGGAGGAGAAACCATTGGTTGGCCTGTGCCACCGCTAAACATCGAGGTCAAGGATTTAAAAAACATCATTTCTTTTTCATCGTGTTTTTCTTTCGGTCTCTGGTGAATATTTGCCAGATACATTTGAAGCTTTTCCTGTGATTGCGTCTGGGTTTGTCTTACGGGCCCCTGAATTTTTTGTACAACGATCGGCACAAAAAGCTCACCGCCGAGTTTTTGGTAAACGTATTGGTTCGGAGAAAAAAGCGCTCTCAGAAAATTGCCAAACATCGTGTCCAATGGCCTTCCCTCGATCGGTAAAAACGCCAGGGATACGCCCAGCGCTGCGGAAAGGAAAGAAACGGGGAATTTTATAAACCAGTAAATCGGCGCCTTAAAGAAAATAAACGCCAAAACGCATCCGACTGCAAGATACGCAAACTGTTTAACAGTCATGTCGCCGATTAACTTAAATTTAAAACCGGTAACGTCCTGGGGGATGGGGTGGTTCTCCATATAAAATAGCGTATTATGTGAAAAATCCGATTGCAAGATTATCAAAGTGGGTCAAACGTTACTATAAGTCGAGGCTAGTTGTGAAAAATTGAGATGTTTATTTTTCTTGACTTTTGTAAAATTATATAGAACAATAATATTGTGTCTAATGATTTTACCGATGAACAAAAAAACGAGATAGAAAAAAGAATCGTAGAGACAGCTATTGATGGCATAGAGAGAAATGTTTTAGCAGAAGATCAATTAGCCTTAATTAGTAGTTTTGTTTTAGAAAAAATCGATAATATAAAAAACACAGATGAATTAATTTTTTTTCTTAAAGAATTAACCTCCAAATGGGAAATTTTTTCGCAGATTCAGTCTTTTATAGAAAGACAAGGGAATATCCAACAGGAGGCGAAAGTAGCAGAGGATGTAAGTAGGCTTGCAAACGACGGTAAAATAGATGAAGCTATAAGCTTAGCAAAAGCAACGACAAATAATTAATATGTCAGACATTGGAAAACCAGAAGTGTTGGCTGGTGCAGTCTTAGGGAAGGAAAGTACAATACCTGTCGCTTCACCTTTTAGGGAAGATACAAAAAGACTGCGCGAGGAATACACCAGCAGAACACCTAGAAGTATGCTGGAATCATGGCGTTCTAGGAGGTCCATGGAGCAAAGGGGAATAGATGTTCTAATAGATCAAAATATTGGAACGGAAAGAAACCCCGATGGAACTAAAAAGCGGAAACCAGGATCTGATACGGAAAAAAGATTTAAAGAGGCACAAAAATATTCTTCTTTGGCGAAAGATTTTTTAGAGAGGGGCTATGATAGCCTGGGTGATCCTCAAAAAACCGAGGTCAGAAAGTTTGTAGAGCTTACGATTAAGGCTTGGCCCGAGGGAAGCGCTCTTTTTTCCGGCATGACTGATAATCAAAAAAAGGCTACGATCGAGGACATACTCAAAGACCCTAGCTATGTCTCTAAGCTTCGTGGTGTATTCGAGGGGGCAATAGACTCATCAAAAACGATCCCCGATATTGCACCTGATCTTGCCTTAAAGTTTGATGAAGCGAAAAAAAGAGAAAAGGAAAAACAATTAGAATCGAGTGAAGTGCAAAGAAATTTAACCAAAACTAATGATGAGTTGGCGGAGTTCGATACAGGAGGCCGTAAATCAGACAGGCTTGAAGCAATAGAGAAAGACCTGCCTGAGCTTACGGTGGAACTAGAAGATAAAGAAAATAAATTCGATGAATTAAAAGACGAAATAAAATATTTGGAGCAGACAAGGAGAACAATGTTATTAAGAGGAGTGGATACTTCAGCCTTGGACACAGATCTTATTGAGAAAAATGGTCAATTAAGGGAGTTACGCAGAGACACTAATAAAATTAAAAAAACACTGACTGAGAGGGATTCTCTCCAACAGGAAAAAGAGCAACTTAAACAAAAGAGGCAGCAATTAGAGATACAGAGGACAAAACTTGATGATGAAGTTAAATCATTAACAAAAGAGCGCATTAATGCTCAAGCGGAAGTGGCTTCGGCTCAAATTGACCGTTCGTCTCAAGAAGAAGACTTTGTAGATAACTTAAGAGGTGTTTTTTCGGAAGCGTCGATGCAATATCTTGAAGAAAAAATTATCGCTATGGAAGAAGTTCAGCGACAATTCATAGAAGAGGAAAAGGCTAAGACAACCGATCCGGCAGAAAAAGCGATACTCGATAGTTTGCTTAAAAGATGGGATAGTGAAAAACAAACTGGGGTATTTCATAAAAGGACAATCAGGGAATTTAACGAGCATCAGATAAAAGAAGACTTTGACAAGCTCATGACATCCGGACCAAATGAGATTATGAAAGATATCTTAATGAAAGGTGGTCTAACAGAAGACGAGGCAAATGCAAAACTTGCTGATCCGGAATTTTTAGCAAAAATGCAGCCACAGGTTGTTGAAAGACTTATTACAAGAAGGATTCAAACGGGGGCGCTCAGAGAAGATCAGGCAAGAATGATTATCGAGAGTGATTGGGGCAAGGGAATGATAGAGAATGCAATAAAAAACAAGAAAGAGGTAAAGGATGCTTTAGATAAGCTAAGGAGCGAAGGCGTATTAAACGAAGGCGTTATTGATTGGTTTAAGAAAAAAAGTGGCGGATCTATACTAAGTATTTTATTGCTGTTAATGGGAACTGCATTAATAGGCGTGCCTATTTATAAGGCCCTTAAAAACGAAATCGGAAAATAAATTATTTGCAATTTCCGAAGCCGAATTGTTCGATGCAAGTTACTCCTGTTAGCGCCGCGATTACTCTTATAATAAAAAAGGAAAGCATAATAACAACGAGTCCGATTATCGCGTAAGTCAGGGTTTTTTTTGCGCCCTCGACCTGCTTTGCGTCTCCGCTTGAGGTTATAAGTTTAATCCCGGCGATGATTACCAAAATAAGGGCCACCACGCCGGCGAGGATTAAAATCCAGTTAATAGCGTTTTGGATGACAACCGGGAGGCATTGAAGATTAGCGGCTGTATTTTCGTCTCCAAAACATTCTTCCAAGCTCATATTTTAAGATTAACAAACAAAATAAAAAAAGACAAGATTGAATGTTGTGGTTAAGAATTAGAGTCTCTTATTTAACCAGGGGAGGTATTTTTATTTCTGCAATATTATCTATTCCGAATATGCTTAGGACAAAAGAGATAATAAAGTAGGCAAGCAGGGTAATTACCAACCCGACGATCGCTGCAACGATCGTGTTTCGTGCAGACTCTACTTTAGATTTGTCTCCGCCCGAAGTGATCCATTTTATGCCTCCGATTATAAGGAAAATTAACGCGATAACTATAGCGATGATAATTATTGCGATAATAATGTTCCCTACTATTTGTCCGAATGTATCTGCTTTAAATCTGCAAACAGCGTCTAATATGGGGTTTTGCGCAGCATCTGTACAAATTTTTATTGTTACTCCGTCAGCCGCAAACGCAGATTTTGCTATAAGAAGATAGCTTGCTAATCCTGTTATCGGGGCTAATATTTTCCTCATTAAATTTATCATAAGCAGATTTTTTTGTCTTGTCAAGTAGGCACTTATATTAACGGCAATCATAAGTTTTACTAAGAGGAGTGCCTCCTGCTTGACATGTTCCTCCTCCTGGACAAGATTGTCCGACGGTCGACTGGTCGCATGTAAATCCCGATAATTGGCTCGTTCCGAAAAGATTTCCGACAAAACTTATTATGAAAAACGCTAAAAGAACAACGACGAGGCCGATAATCGCAAAAGTAATTTTCTGTCTTGCTTTTTGGAGCGCTTCTTTGTTTCCTTGGGAAGTTGTCCATTGGATACCGCCCCAGAGTATAAAAACGAGTGTAAGAATTATCGAAACAATGATTAAAATTATTATTACATTTGGTATTACCTGTTGTAATGTTTCTGTGCCTTTATCCGGCATGTTGCCCGGGGGTTCGATCTCGTCAAATCCAGGAATTTTTAACGCGAGTTGTTTTATCATATTTTTATTTAGGGAATATTCCCAGAATATCGACACCGATTATTTCCAATATTACCATAGAAAATATTATAAACATAAGTCCGACGATCGTGGAAACGAGAGTTTCTTTTGCCCCCTGGATTTTCTCCGGGTTTCCGCGAGAGAGCATAAGTTTATATCCGGAATAAATTATTAACAGGAGCGCGATCCCGCCGGAAAGGCCTAAAATTAGGCCAAAAAGCCATTTTACAAACTGATCCGCGCTTGCAGTAACCGGTCCAACGGCGGTTTCACAGCGGTAAGTGGTGGTGCAAACAACAGAAGGTCCCCCGGCTTTTTTACAAGTAGTCTGTGGGGTGCAAACATCTTTCCAGCTGCCGGGTAACGGAGCGGAGGGGATGCATTTAACATCGTTTCCGCTTTTGCAAGGTACGAAATTGGAATTATCACATACCCAGCCGGTTCCGTTTTTGCATTTTTTTGCCGGGCTATTAATGGTGCTTTCGCATTCCGCTAATGTATCCAGATTTATACTGGTATCGCATCTTTCCTCAGTTTCCGAATCGAGTTGTCCTCCGCAGACTCGTTTTTCTCCCGCATTTACAGAAGTGGCAGGACATTCGCTTGGACAAGGATCTTTATCATCTTCTGTTATAACGGGGACGGTATCTCCACATGATAGTTTTGTATTAGGGGTGTCTTTTATTGTCACAGGTGGTGTTGATGCAAGTTCTTCTCCGTTACCTACGTTTGTTAACGTTACAGTAAAAGTTCCAGTTTTACCAAAAAGTACTCCGTTTACGATAATATTACCTTGAACATCGGTAACTAAGGGTTCATTAAAAACGACGTCATTATTTGTGTCATACGCTAATAACCTTAATCCTGTTGCCTGATCTTCTGTGTAATTTGGGCAATTTTCTATTTGTCCCGAGAAATTAAAGTAAGTTGTTATATTCCCAGACGCAGGGGAAACCTGTAGGGGTTTTAGCATTTTTTCAAAGTCACAACTGCCAGCATAAGAAGCTTTGGGTAAAAACAAAATAAATAATACAAGAGCAATTATTTCTAAAAGTGGCAAAATTTTCTTCACATTTTTATCGTAGACCAAATCGGGGATTTAATGCAAGAGTTATGAAGAAAACTTAATCCCTCTTCCCTTTATTGTCTCCAGGTGTTTTGGGTTATTTGGATCATCTTCTATTTTCTTTCGCAGTCTAAAAATTAATTGATCGAGCGCCTGGTCTGTTACTCCGGCAGTTGTTTGCGTATCTTTCCAGACAGAATTTATTATTTCTTCCCTCTCGATAATTCTTCCCTGATTTTCGATTAAATATTTTAAAAGCCGAAACTCAGCGGAAGTTAGATTTTCCGAAACAACGAAGTTTCCCTTTTTAATTTCTTTCGTTGTTTCATCGTAAACAATTTTTTCTTCTACTTCGTCTTGTGGGTTAAGATGAGTTATGTATTCTTCCAGAATTGGGATTGCGATCTGCTGATTTTTTAACACACCGACTTGTTCCAGATAAATTATATTTTCTTTTCCGATATTAAATATTGTGCTTGAAATATTAGATATTAAGTATTTTTGTTCTGCGGGGGTAAACGAAGACCAGATTTCGTAAAGCGCTTTTTGGACCGGTTTTTGTTCGAGCAAGAACTCAGTTAATTTGTTAGTAGTTAGTTGTAGGTTGTTATTTGTTAGTGCCGCTTCTGCACTTAGTCGTGTGAGTTTTCCGTGTCCTCCGGTTTGGTCAATAATTTTCTCCAAAAGCTCTCGGTCGATTTTTTTACCCGATATTTTTTCGAGGTAGGAAATCCTAAAATCGGTTCCTACTTTGTCGTAAAGCGAAAGATAAACAGTGTTACCAGCTATAAATTCGTAGAAATCTGTAAAAAGGGCAGGTTCGATTACTTCTTCGAGCGGCCTGGGCAAAGAAAAAACAGCAGAAAATCTGTATTTAGCGATGTTCCGTAAAGTTTTAAGATTCATAAAAAACAGATCAGAGACTTTTGGAATATACTCTTCCGCCCTGTCGAAAAGAAAAACGATCGTAAGTTTTTTTTCGATCGTTAACATGTTAACCGCTTCTTTTAATCCTTGAAAAAGGACGATTTCGTCGTTTTGCATCATGTGGGACTTAAATATTTTGTGGAGTTTGTCGTGTTCGGCATTAAGTTTTCGGTCGCGAAGAGAATCGGCCAAGGATAAAAACATAAATTTTAAAACGTCAAAAAGCGGCCTGTTTTTCACCTCGGAAAAATTGGTGTATACGAAATGAAGCCATTTTTGGTCTTCGCCGAGATGTTTAATGCGGACATTACGGTTATAGGACAGAAGCCGCAATAAATTTGATCTTCCTGCTCCGGGAAGGCTAACGATCTGGCACGATTTTCCTTGTTTGATAAAATTTAGAATTTTTTCAATTTCTAAGAAGCGGGAATCATCGGGGTATAGGGATTCGAAATGCTTATCCTCCATAACTAAAATTTTGATTTATGTGTAATCATATTGTAACGTGTTTGTAATCCAAACGTCAAGCTCGATCGGGACTTTTCTTCTAAACTGCGTAACATGAAAGAACAAGAACCGATAAGACCGAGTGAAAAAGATTTGACAAAAACAGGCGAATCTTCGTATTCTGATACTAGAGATTTTGATATGGAAGACAAAGGAGAAAGACAAAACATAGGCCCAGAGGGCTCTGGTGCTTTAAGGCCCGAACAAACAGAAAAGAAAGATCCAAGTGGTCCTCAAGAGGGAGGAGAACTTGAAAGCGGGTTAAATAATATTACAGGAGGAGAACAAGACGACGACGATAAGAAAATAAGAGAAGGACGCAGAAAAGAAAGACAAAGAAACGACCCGCTAGATAGGGAGTATCAAGAAAAAAAAGAACGGGAAAGAGAGCTAATTGGAGTATATCAGGAAGACATACGGGTAATCGCAGATAAGATCGCAAGACTCGACGATTTAGGGTCCATTAAGGAAGAGCTCGAAAAACTATTAAAACACACAGAAAGAATCAGGGATATAAATAAGAACGAGTACGAACGGAAGGGTTCCTATGACGAACAAAGGTCTTTTAGCGATGTGGTCGACGCCCTTAGGGGCTCACAAAATCCGCTCGAAATAAAAGGCGAAGCCGCGGTTTTGGCCGAAAAAGTAATCAAGTATTATTCCGAAAAAAGCAAAGCAAAAGAAAGAAGAGAAGAAATTCCAAAGTGTCTTGAAGACCTTGCCGAATTAATAATGGAAACAGAACAAGACAAATGGAAAACCGGAAACGAGTACGAGCTAATCAACGAAAAAGGCGAATTAGTCCAGGAGAATTTCCTGGCATGGATCAGAAGCAGGATCGTGTACTACCGCGAACAAAATCCGGATGAGGAGATAAACCTGTTTTCGATGATTTCGATTCCGATGCTTTATAGGTCGATATCTTTCGGAGAAATGTACGATACACCGAGATATTTTATGAAAAGAATCCCAAAGATCGCCGGCGAAATGTCAGAAAAGGGTGAGCCAACAGGTGAGACGGCTACATATTGGGACTACAAAAGGGAAGACGTGTACGAAAAATTAAAAGAGCAGATCTTTTACGAGGTATGGCTTTCGCAAAAATCACACATATTCGACGTAAAATACAGGACCGTAATGGGCATAGAGGATCAATTGCAAAAAGCGATCGCAGAGATTCATTATTTTAATGTATTTACCAAGACAAAAGACAGATTGTTAAGGCTTTTGAAATTTCCAAAGATCGACAAAGACGAATTGGATTTATTTATCAATAAAGACGAGAGCCGGCTGGCTAAGGAAGGAGTTCGGCAGGGAAGCCTCGGGAAAGCCATGAGAAGACTTCTTCTTTCGTATTACTACATGTCGGAAATCGAGGCCCCGGAAGATGTGCAGGGGGGTAATATGTTTGAAAAAGCCTTAAACGATAAAGGAAAAGACCGGTTTTACGGGTCGATCGCGCTTCAGCTTTTAGCGGGCAAATATAAAGACAAGGCAGATATTGTAGAGCATGAATTTAAGTCAAGGCATCTAGATCCGAAAGAAAAAAAGGATTTTAGCTTAATGGACGACGAAAACAGGGACAGGTTTTTTTCGCTTATAAAAGACCAGGCCGCAAGCGACAATTTGAATGTAAACGACTTTTACGGGGACAGAAAGAAATTTGCTCTTGATGTGTATTCTAAATTTAGAGGAGTGGAAACAGACAAGAAGGCCAAAGAAGCCTTAAATATTTACAATGCACCGAAGAAGGACCAATTCATAATAAGTCTTGTAAACGACGCTTTGGCAGAGACCGTAAGAGGTACAGAGAACTTAAGTAGCGACGACGCAAAGTATATACAGGCTTTTGCTTATTCGATGACTTATTGGACTGGGATCAGCGCGCGAAATGACACGAAAGCGATCGGGTTTGACAAATGGTCCAACCTCCAAAACACAAAAGACTACCGATTGCGGCAGGCGCGGGGAAGGGGAATTTTAGGAGAAATATTTACTGTTTTTGGAATTAAAAGGCTCGGTGTTAATTTCTGGGAAGGAATTAAGGGTGAAAAAGACAGTGATCCGTCCCATCCGGTTTCTCTTCTCGAGTTACTCCAGGGAGGAGAAGGGGACAAAATTGATATAGAAGGTAAAGAGATTGAGGAATTTGAGTGCGAGGGATACGCGCAGAGACAGTTTGCCGTGGACCACATACTCAATGGATTTAAAGTATTTAATTTTGTCCTGAGAGAACACGGGATGAATTTTGACAAATTATTTACGGTGGATCAATACGGAAGGCTCCATTTTGATCCGAAAGAGGCAGATAAAATTATGACCTCGGTTTGGCATGATATCCGCTACACTTTTGATCTTCCGGAATTACTGTGGCAGAAGAATGAAAGAGCTTGGTGGACGGATGAAAAGGGAAATTTGGTTTTTGGCACGAGCAAATTAAAAAACCTTATGTTTTCAGAGGAAATCGCCGGAAAAGAAGACGACTCAAAAGGGGAAACCGGGATGAGAATGTTTGACAGAAAGGATATTTTTGGTGATGCCTACTACAAAGACGGAACCTTAAAACAAATGGGAAGAAATGTTTTTGGCTATATAATCGGAAAAGAATTGTACGCTCATAGGCAGTGGAAAGTTCCGGGATACACGCGGTTTAGGATGGGGACTATAGAACTTATCCAGCAGTATTTTGCTAAATTTCCGGCGAAAATCGAAGAGACGGAAGGCGGAAATGTGGTTATTTCGGCGCCTTTTTTCTCTAAAGACGAATGGAAAAGGATCGCAAAAATCGGAAACGCATCTTCTGGTAAACTATGGGCAGAGGAGACAAGATACGGTGTTCTTGGAGGTCTGGCCGCAGGAGTTACAGCAGGGGCCAAACAATTCTTTAAATCCTTAACTGGTAGTAGCGGTGGAAAGTAAGCCGGCAATTCTTCTTCTTTTAGAACCCACTTTACCTAAAAGAATTCGTTTTTTTAAACTTTCAGGTTTTTCTTGAATTGTATTTTTATTTAAATACGATTCCTTTGACATTTTATAAACAATATTAGGTCTTACTGGAGCCTGCCGATCCTGTCCATCTTCTTCTCCATCCGCCCTTCTGGCCTAGTGCGAGGCGTCTTAATACTCCTTCCGGAGCTCCGGTTTGTTTATTTTCCGGTTGTGTTAATCTTCCAAACGTTTTACTAGTTCCACTCCCGACGACTCCTGCTCCGGCTCCGAGTGCAGATGTAATCGGGGTGAGGTCGATCTTGGGCGGCTTAAGCGCAGCCTGCATATAGTTTACGGCCCGCGGAACCATTAAAATAATTCCGAATCCGATTAAGGCTCCCAGCGCATCGGGTTCGCCAGAAAAACCTAAAAACGGCGGGGTGAATACGTATTGGGTTTTGGAGGCTTCATTAAAGCCGTTCATGATCACTTTTCCGATTAACAAAAGAGCTAACACTGTTGGGAAAGCCAAAAGATATGAAAGGAAATGCCGAAGCCAGGATCCAAACCCTCTTCCTCCGACTGCCGGGACAACGCCCGCAACTATCCATAAAGGCGCTAAAACAACATCCAAAAGAATTGCGACATAGGCGATTAGCAATTTAAACCACACGCGAAGCAGCGCCCACAAAATCGCGATTAATATTATTAAATAACCGAATGCCCAGGCGATGGCGGCTGTTTGAGTAGCAAGATCTTCTTTATAACAAGTATCAAAGCTACCAGGACCTATAGATTCAATTGCGCATTTTATAACAAGATGAAGATTTGGGAGATATGATAATTTCGTAATAACCCATCCGACATCGCTATTGTCAACGGTACTTTTGACCACGGATCTAACTACCTCCTGAAACCCCCCAGCGGTGGTATATGCTATTCCGAAAATTCCTCCCCCGTGTTCAATAAAAACACTTTCGATAAAACCTATAGGATTATCATAAAGCTTAGCCGTTACAGTCGCAGGGACAATACTTGGATCGATGGATGCAAAAAGGCTAATCATAAGATAAAGCAAAACCCACATAATATCGATTAGAAATCCTGCGATCGCGTAGGAAAAGGTCACAAGGATTAGTGCGATTATAATTTTTGGAAGCTGGTTTTGGATCGACATAACAGTTCTTGGATCGATTTTTACGCGTAGCATTATCATTAGTCCGATGACGATAAAAATAAGGATAAATATTAAATAAACGATGTCTCTAAACTTAGTCCAAATTTTCATTAACGGTTCGAGGCCGGCATATCCTGTTTTCTGGGCGTAAGCAGACTTTACTACGCCGAAATTACTGGCGAGGTAACTCACATAATCACCCGTGTGAAGCTGGGGTGTATACAGAGTAGTGATCATATTGCCGACAAGCCCGATTACGCCACCACTATCGTTTTGGACAAAGCCGATTTTTCCTGTCGATGGTACTATGCCCAGACACTTCCTGGTCGGGCTTATCGGGTCAACTCCGGCTAATTGGCAATTCATCGCCGAAACAACTTCGATCATTAAGCTTTGTGTCCACGTACTAAGATTTTTAGGCACATCAGGGTTAGTATTCGGGGTTATAAATTGATTAGTTTGGTAAGTTTGGGATTGGGCATATGAGGGCGTGATAAAAGATAGGATATAGAAGATAAAAGATAGAAAAAAAACAGAGACAATCCGGGCAACGATTTTCATCTATTCTAGTTTGATATATTTACAAAATCTTGTCAAGCGGAATACAATTTTTTGCGGAGGGAGGGAGATTTGAACTCCCGATCCGGTTTCCCGGATATTCGCTCTCCAAGCGAACGCACTAGACCACTATGCGATCCCTCCAAAATGAATTAGTTACAAATTCAACATTGATTTGGCTTCTTCCCAAACCCTTTTATCTGATTTATACGTCAGTCTTTTTCCAGCCTCGTTGAAATCGAGCCATTCCACGTTTTCCATTTCATCGTCGTGCTTTGTGGTATCCCCCGATACGTATCGCATTAAGAAATAATACACTGTTTTTTTTATTTTTTCACCCTTAAATTGGTACCAATACGTAACGGGATTTAGCTCTTTTTCGATCTTCCCCAAAATTCCCGTTTCTTCTTCGACTTCTCTTACCGCCGTTTCCTCTTTTTTTTCGCCTTTAATCGTGTCTCCGATAAGTCCTTTCGGAAACACCCACCCGTGGTGTTGTGAATGCTGGGCCACAAGAATCAAAATTTTATCCTTTTCTCTTTTATAAAGTACCCCGCCGGCTGAAAATTCAAATTTCATATTTATATTTTTGCGCGCCTGAGAGGATTCGAACCTCCAATCTCAAGATCCGGAATCTCGTGCTCTATCCATTGAGCCACAGGCGCAACTAAAAGGCGGAGGGTACAGGATTCGAACCTGTGTAGGCCTTTCGGCCTCGAGTTTTCGAAACTCGTGCAATTGTCCACTATGCGAACCCTCCTTTCGATTCTGGCGTGCCCGAGAGGAATCGAACCTCCAACCGCAACGTCCGCAACGTTGTGTTCTATCCATTGAACTACGGGCACAAATCAATTTGTATTTTAGCCGATTACAACCTTCGAAGCAAATTATTTAGACGCGGCGCGGTTTTTTTCGAGAGGAAAATTATGTGTAAGCCAATCTCCTGATTTTTCCATAAAAGTTTTTTTAATAACCTCCCGGTAGGGAAGATAAGGCAATAAAACCCCTTTTACGTGTTCTTTAGTAACTTCACCCAGCGTTATCGTAAGTTCTCCGGGTAAAAAAGCACGCGTCCTTACATGCAATACATCGATTCCGTGAGTTTTTTTAAAATAAAAATCATAAAGCTCCTGCCAGAGATAATAATGGTCTTCGAGCGTTATGCCTTCTGTGCTTATCCGGTAATGAAAATTATATGGCGCAAAAGTTGCCAGGGCAAAAGCAATAAAAACAA
>JAMCZG010000061.1 GCA_023485715.1 Patescibacteria group bacterium | reverse complement strand
AGGGCCGATTTTTTAAATTGGGGCATGATAATAACCCTGTGGTATCTTAGTTTTTCTAAATTGATCGTCTCCCCGATCCCCATGCCAAGCGCGATAATCAAATTTTTAACTTCTTCGTGGTCGATTATTTTATCCAGGCGGGCCCTTTCCGTATTTAAAATCTTTCCTTTTAAGGGAAGGATGGCCTGAAATTTTCTATCTCTCCCCTGCTTGGCAGACCCGCCTGCTGAGTCTCCCTCGACCAAATAAAGTTCTGAAATGCTCGGGTCTTTTTCCTGGCAATCTGCGAGTTTTCCGGGCAAAGACGATCCTTCCAGAGCGCCTTTTCTAAGTATCGCTTCTTTGGCTGCTTTTGCCGCGAGTCTCGCTTTTGCAGCCAAGTATACTTTTTCTAAGATTCTTCGGGCGTCGGAGGGATTTTCTTCGAAGTACGTGTTTAATCCCTCTTTTACGATCTGTTGAACAATCGGCTGAATTTCTGAATTTCCGAGCTTTCCTTTTGTTTGTCCTTCAAACTGGATTCTGTCCTGGGGCATTTTTATAAACACGACTGCAGTGAGTCCTTCTCTTGTGTCGTCGCCCAGAACAGAATCTTCTTCGTTTTTAAAGCTACCGATCTTCTTACCGTAATCGTTTATCGCGCGCGTTAAGGCCATTTTAAATCCGGTAAGATGAGTCCCCCCGTTTACAGTGTTTATAACGTTAACAAACGATTCGACGTTTTCGGAATATCCGTCGTTATATTGCACCGCGACTTCCACTTCGACATCACCTTCCAGTTTTTGAATAAAAATCGGCTTATGAACGACATTTTTATTTTCATTTAGTTTTTCAACTAAGGCAGTTATTCCGCTTTCGAAATAATAATTTACTTCTTTTGTTTCCTCGGCCCTCTTATCGATTAAATGAAGAAAAAGTTTTGGAACAAGATATGCCCTTTCTCTTACGGCTTTCCGGACGATCTCGAAATCAAACGTTACAGTCGAGAATATTTTATCGTCTGGGAAAAAAGTCACTGTCGTACCGTTCTCTGGCTGTTTAAAATCAATCCCGGATTTGGGTACAATTTTTACGTCGGTTTTCGGGACTCCCCTTTCGTATTCCTGCTTGTAAATTTTTCCTTTTCTCGTGACTTCGACCCACATCCATTGTGAGAGTGCGTTAACGACAGAAGATCCGACGCCGTGCAGACCCCCAGAAATTTTATACGCCGACCCTCCGAATTTTCCGCCGGCGTGAAGCTTTGTCATAACGATCTCAAGGGCCGATTTTTTAAATTGGGGCATTACGTCGATTGGGATTCCCCGGCCGTCGTCGACGACTGTTGCGCTCCCGTCCTCGTTTAAAAATACCCACACATTTTTAGCAAAACCTGCCAAGGCTTCGTCTACTGCGTTGTCGATAATTTCTCGTAGAGACTCGTGAAGACCGACCGAATCAGTCGACCCGATGTACATTGCGGGGCGCTTTCGTACGTATGGTGGCGAGTAAATGTTCCTTATTTGTTTAGCTGTGTATTCAGAGGATTGAGATTGTTTTAATTTAGTTTGTTGAGATGCCATAAAGGAGTAGTGTAACACTAATTTTACCAAATTTGCAACCAAATTTCCAGTTCAGTTAACTCCTAAAAACAGGTTCTCTAAGGCGAGGCGGGCGCTTATATTGGTCGTATATATAATAGTATGAGTTTTCTGAAAAGATATTAAGATATTAAGATACTGAGATATTAAGGCGTTACTTAAGTTTCGGTTCGAAGCTTCATCTATTAAATTTTTTCTGACTAAAATAATCAAATTTTCGATAAAGTTTAATGCATCTTCTTTAGTTTTTGAAAAATCCTGGGCGATTTTTAACCTATCCCCTGTTTCCCCCTCACTCAATAATTTTAAAACAGATTGACAGTTCAAAATTTCATTTTCAGACAATTTGGAAGTCTCTTTTTTTAGTTCGACTATTTTGCACCGGGATAGAATGGTGGCGAGTAAATGTTCCTTATTTGTTGTAGTAAGTATTATAATTGTGTCCGATGGAGGCTCTTCGAGAACTTTCAATAACGCATTTTGGGCTTCGGTTGTCAACTTTTCGGCATTTTGGATTACCGAGATTTTTATTTTGCTCTTAAAAGGTTTTAAAAAAACCCTTTTTTGCATATTCCTGATTTGCTCGATCCCGAGCTTTTCATCTTTTAAGAAATTTACGTCAAAATTACTGACCTTGTTTTCCTCACAAATTTTTAATACGTAAACGTCTGTATCTTTGGGATTTCCCGAAATTAAAATACTCTGCATGTTTTCACTTCTTGATCCTTCTAAATTTTGATAATTGCTTAATCAAAATTTATCAGGATCTGCGTCGTCCAGCTGAAGCTGGACTCCTTGACATTATAATGCATTTTTAATTATTATTGAAGCAATGCCCGATGATGTTATTCAACCTACAACAAGTCCGAAAACAGACCAAAATCCTTCTGTAAGTGAAGTTGCCTCACCCAGTCCCCCACAGCAACAAATGGTATCTGATGCGCAAAACATCGTCGATATTTTACTCAATGAACGCCTTTTAACGCCCGTTCAGGCGGAAGAGGTAAAAGTAAAAAGCGCGTCAGAAAATAAGAAAGCGGAAGATGTCTTAAAATCTTTAAACATCGTTCCCGAAGAGAAAATTTCCGAAGCGAAAGCAAAGCTATTAGGTATCCCGTTTATTTCGTTGACGACGGCATCTTTTTCTCCACAGGCATTAAGTTTTATCCCGCGTGCCGTCGCGGAACGATTTAACGTAATCCCCTTTTTATACGACGAAAAAACGAGAAGTCTCTCGGTTGCGATGGGTAACCCTGTCGATTTGGAAGCTATTTCGTTTCTGCAGCAAAAAACAGGACTTAACATAAAAGTTTTTGCAGCTGCGCCTAATGAAGTCGCAGAAGCGATTGGCGCTCAATACAGGCAAGAACTCGTATCCGAGGTCGGCCAGGCGATAAAAGAGACGGAAGAATTTAATAAAGTCAAGACGATCGATAGCAAGGAGATATCCCAAATTATAAAAGAAGCCCCGATCGCAAAAATTGTCTCGACAATTCTTGAGTACGCGGTTACGAGCCGCGCCTCGGACGTTCATATTGAACCGCAGGAAGACCGGGTCAGAGTCCGTTACAGAATCGACGGAATTCTTTACGACAGATTAAGTCTCCCGAGGACCGTTCAGGACGCTGTTATTTCGCGCATTAAGATTTTATCCGAGATGAAAATCGATGAGCACAGAACTCCGCAAGACGGGCGTTTTAATTTTAAAGTTGGAGATCAGGAAGTAGATCTCCGTATTTCTGTTTTGCCGACTGTTTTTGGCGAAAAAATCGTGATGAGGCTTCTTCGGAAGTCCGGCGGAATCCCGACTCTCCCCGAACTCGGATTAGCAGGTACTGCGTTAAAAAATCTTGAGACTACCATCCTCCGCCCCCATGGAATAATTATTGTCTGCGGACCTACGGGGTCTGGTAAAACAACAACACTCTACTCGGTCCTTTCGAAACTTAATACGACCCGCGTAAACATAATGTCGCTTGAAGACCCGGTCGAGTACCAGATTCCGGGAGTAAACCAGGTTCAAATAAACCCTGCGGTTGGTTTGACTTTTGCGACAGGCCTCCGTTCGTTTTTACGCCAGGATCCAAATATAATTTTGGTCGGAGAAATCCGCGACGGAGAAACCGCAGACCTCGCGATCCAGGCGGCCTTAACAGGACATTTAGTTTTTTCAACACTTCACACATCAAACGCCTCGGGCGCATTGCCGCGTCTTTTGGATCTAGGTGCTGAAAATTTTTTACTTGCGTCCACGATGAACGGAATAGTGGGACAAAGGATTGTACGGAAAATCTGTCCGGATTGCAAAGAAGCGTATGTCCCTTCGGCTGAAATAATCGGGGAAATGAAAAACGTGCTCGGAAAACTTTTTCCGGAAAAGCCAGAGATAAAGCTTTATAAAGGAAAAGGCTGTGCTGAATGCGGAAGTTCAGGGTACACGGGACGTGTCGGAATTTTTGAGGTACTACCGGTTACCGAAAAAATTGCCCACCTTGTTTTGGAACGCGCCGACAGCACTACGATCGAAAAAAAGGCGACCGAAGAAGGTATGATCACGATGAAACAGGACGGATATCTGAAGGTTTTAAACGGCACAACGACTGTCGAAGAAGTTCTTAGAGTCGCTCAAGAATAATATGGATGTTAAAGAATTGCTTAGTTTAACGGTTAAAAATAATGCGTCGGATTTGCATCTTATTCCCGGAATCCCGCCGACGGTCCGGGTAGACGGCTTACTTACCCATTTGTCGACTTTTCCGGTTTTAACAAACGAGGACGTTAAACAGATGGTCGAATCGGTTTTAACGCCCGAACAAAAAGAGCTTTTATTTGCGAATAAAGAGCTGGATTTTTCTTTAGAATTCGGTGGCGGTACATTCGGTGGCTTAGGACGTTTCCGTGTTAACTCATATTTCCAGAGAACAAAAATATGCGCGGCATTCCGCTTTCTGCCGGTTGATATCCGAACGATCGAACAATTAAGTCTACCCAAAGTCTTACACAATTTCGCTGCTCTAAAACAAGGATTTGTTTTGATTTGCGGCCCGACCGGTCACGGAAAGTCGACGACGCTCGCGGCGATTATAAACGAGATTAATCTAAACAGAAACGCCCATATTTTAACGATCGAAGACCCGATCGAATACGTTTATCCGAGCGGAAAAAGTATAATTTCGCAGAGGGAAATGGGTGTCGACACCCATTCCTGGACGATGGCTTTAAAATCTGCCCTTCGTGAGGATCCGGACATTGTTTTGATCGGGGAAATGCGGGACCCGGAAACGATCGCCGCCGCGATCACGATCGCCGAAACCGGCCATCTTGTTTTTTCCACCCTCCATACCAATTCAGCAGCGCAATCGATCGACCGGATCGTCGATTCATTCCCTCCCCACCAGCAGGGTCAGATACGGATTCAGCTTGCGTCCACCCTCAAAGGGATTATCTCCCAAAGGCTATTGTCAAAAATCAACGGAGGCAGAGTGCCGGCGGTCGAAATCCTCCTTGGTAATCCTGCGGTCGCAAGCAATATTAGGGACGGGAAAACTCATTTGATCGATTCCGTAATTCAAACCTCCCAGGACGCGGGGATGATTACACTCGAAGCGTCGCTTGCGCAGCTTGTTTTATCCGGCGCGATAAGTCTTGATACCGCTAAAAGCTACACCGCCCACGAAGAAGAATTAATGAGAATGTTAGGATAGATATGAAATTATCGTATAAAGCCGTTACAAGGGACGGTAAAATAGTTAGAGGAATAATCGACGCAAAAGATATCAGCGAAGCCGCATCTTATTTAAGATCAAAAGAAATATTGCCGATAAAAATTGCAGAAAGTAAAAATTCCAGTCTCTTTTCGTCTTTACGAAAAACAAGTTCTTCGGACCTTGTCTTTTTCACCCGACAGCTTTCGTCGATGCTCGCCTCGGGCCTGACTTTAATGCAGTCGCTTAGCATTCTTAAAGATCAGATGAAAAATCCGTTTATGTCGGAAATCGTGCAGGAAATAATCGCCGATATCGAGGATGGCAAGTCTTTCTCGATCGCGATTTCAAAGCACCCGGAACTCTTTTCTTCTATTTACGTTTCCCTTATCAAGGCGTCAGAAACATCGGGATTGTTGGACAAAGTGCTTTTAAGGCTCGCAGATAATTTGGAAAAGCAAGAGAAGCTGAAAGGGACGATTAAAGGTGCACTTATGTATCCAGCTATCGTTATAACCGGAATGATCGTTGTTATGTTTATTATGATGATTTTTGTTATTCCTCAACTTTCTGTGTTGTATGAGAATCTTAATATTCCCTTGCCGTTGCCTACCCTGATCGTGGTCGGAATTTCCAATATTTTAATTAAGTTCTGGCCGGTTGTTATTATACTGGCGGTTTTGGGCTTTATTTTTTTTCGGCGTTGGAAAAAAACCGAAGTCGGCCAGCTCGTTATGGATAATTTTGTGTTAAAAATGCCGATTTTTGGAAACTTAATAAGGGAAACAATTCTAGCTGAATTCACAAGAACCTTAGGGCTTTTGGTCGGTACCGGGACGTTGGTTGTCGAGGCTCTTAACCAGGCTGCGGCGACTGCAAATAACGTTAATTACAGAAATGCAATCCTAGGGGTGTCTGAGCGTGTCGAGAAAGGGGTAACGATTTCAGACGCGATGGGATTTTACCCCCTTTTTCCACAAATGGTCGTGCAGATGGTTAGTATCGGCGAGAAAACCGGAAAGCTCGACGAATCCCTTATGAGAGTTTCCGAATATTACGAGCGCGAGGTAGACCAGAGCGTAAAAAACCTGACGACTGCGATGGAGCCAATAATTATGATTATCCTCGGCGTCGGGGTAGCATTTTTGATAATTTCGGTTATTACGCCAATCTACAACCTTACGTCTTCGATTCAATAAACTCCCCTCTTGACAAGGTTAAAAATATATGTTCTACTAAATATAGTAATGAAATTTCTGTCCAAAATTAAATCCTCAAAAGGCTTTACCCTTATAGAACTTTTAGTCGTAATCGGAATTTTAGGTATTCTTGCTGCAGCGCTTGTTGCCACGATCGACCCCTTTGAACAACTCAAAAAAGCGTCAGACTCAAACATTAAAAACGCTTTGGTCGAATATTTGAATGCAAACGTAAGGTATTACACAACCCATAACGCTTATCCTTGGGATGCGGTTGTGGATGGCGGTGCAGCTTGTAATGGAGCTGCCGCGCCCGATGGCACAGTTGCCCTAAATGCAGGAACGATGCCGTCGTGCACAACAGCTTTAACGGATGAAAAAGAGTTAAAATCTGCATTTGGCACGGCGACAAATGTTATAAAAGAAATATATGTTAGGTATGATGCTACGGCAAATGCCATCGTCGGGTGTTTTAAGCCGGGATCTACCTCTCAACAGAAAAATTCTGAAACAAAATATAGTGATTCAGCGGGAACAGTCGTAGACCCGGCCTGTATATCTGCAGGCGGAGCTACAAATTGCTACTGGTGCACACAATAAGCAAGTGATTGAAGTCCTCGAAATTTCTGTTTTTCTAATCGGTATATCGATCGGTTCTTTTTTAAATGTTCTTATTGACCGTATTCCACGTGAAGAATCGATTATACGAGGAAGATCATACTGCGAGCGTTGTAAAAAAAAATTAACCTGGAAAGATTTAATTCCGGTTGTCTCATTCATACTACTTAAAGGAAAATGCAGATATTGTCACTCCCCCATTAGCTGGTATTATCCGATAGTTGAGCTTATTACGGGAATTTTGTTTATTCTAGTATTCAATGTTCAATTAATTCAAAATTCACAATCTCTAATTTCTCAAACAGCGATTATTAGTCTAATTTATTATCTTTTTATTTCTTCCTCGCTTATTGTCATTTTCTTTACGGATCTTAAATACGGAATTATTCCAGACAAGATCTTATATCCCACCATTGGGGTTTCTTTATTGTTTCAAATACTTAATACAAGATACCTAATACCAAATACTATTTCGTCGGCTATCGGGGCTTTTTTATTCTTTTTACTTCTTTTTCTAATCACAAAAGGCAAAGGGATGGGATTCGGCGACGTAAAATTCGTTTTTTTTATGGGTCTTTTCTTAGGGTTTCCAAAAATACTAAGCGCTTTTTATGTGGCTTTCTTGACAGGCGCGGTTGTTTCTCTCATACTAATTTTATGGGGAAAGAAAAGGTTCTTTGGAGGAACAATCCCCTTTGGCCCGTTTCTGGTATTTGCAACATTTGTATGTTTCTTTTACGGCGAAAAAATTATAAAACTTCTCCTTCCCGGAATATTCTAGGACAGTCTGCTTTTTCTCTTATAGAATTATTAACGATAGTCTTAATGTTATCTGTGTTAGTTTTGATTTTAATTCTAGTGATCGACCCGGTCAGGCAGCTCGATAAAATGAAAGACGCCCAAAGACTCCACGACCTTTTTCAGGTAAAAAATGCCTTAGACGTATATTATAACGATCATGACTGTTATCCAGCTCAGATTCCTTTTGGCCAGGAATGGAAAGAAGGAAACACTGTTTATATGAGAAAGGTGCCCCAGGATCCTGATTGCACCCCGGGTAGTCCTAATAGATGTTACGTGTATGTGTATCAAGGCGAGGAGCCTTGTCCTCAGTGGAATGTGCTTTACTCGAGAAAATCCTATACAGAGGAAACAAGCTATAGTTGTTCACTTCCGCCAGGGTGTGTTCCGCCTAATTTCGGAGAACCCGGATACAACTCGTGTTTTTCTTCCGGAAGAGTAGATTGCGATTATATCTCGACAAATCCGTTGCCGACACCGGGACCGTTGCCGCCTAATACCCCGACCCCGACGACGGGAGGATCTGGTCCTACTCCAACATTTACCCCCACCCCGACACAATCTTGCTCAAGAGATTATGCTTGTACAGGAGGTCCTCCGGCACGTTGCAATATAGTCCCGGCCGGAACCGGTCAGTACTGCCTTAGTAACTGTGAGGGAAATTGTCCATGAGAATAGTTCAAAATTATAGAAAAGGTTTTACGATGATAGAGTTAATAACTGTTATCGCCGTAATTGCGATTTTATCTGCAATGGTGATGAGGATAATAGATCCATTTGAGCAGTTTAAAAAAGCAAACGACGGAAGAAGAAAATCCGACCTGTCACAAATTCAGAGAGCTTTAGAACAATATTATCAAGATAACGGAAGGTATCCTTCGAGCACGACCGATCCCGGCTCCGAATATAAAATAATGGGCGTGGACGGATCGACGATAAACTGGGGTACGTTATGGTCGCCGTATATGAATATGTTGCCTTCTGATCCGAATAAGTCGAAAACATACGTTTATTACTCTTCCGAGGATGGACAATCTTATTACCTTTATGCTAGTCTGGATAGAGGCGGAAAAGATCCGCAATCATGCCATCCGGGACAGGAAGTAAAATGTGACAATGCCCCAGATGATGTCTGCGGAGGAATATGCAGTTACGGTGTGACTAGTCCGAATGTAAACCCATGATCGAAATATCAAATATCAAATATCAAATATCAAATAAAGCAAAGGGATTTACATTAATCGAGGTTTTAATAGTTGTCGTAATTATAGGGGTTTTAGCCGCGCTCCTTATGGTTAATTTTATCGGAGTCCGCCAACGCGCAAGAGACGCACAAAGAAAATCCGACCTTCGACAAATCCAGGCAGCGCTCGAATTATACCGCGCAGATCAGGGGGAATATCCGCAGTCGTTGGACGAATGCTCAAACGGTGCATTGGGTGTTATAGCTCCAGATTGCACAACGATTTATATGCAACAAGTTCCTAAAGATCCCCTTTCCAAGCCCACAAATGAAAAAAAATATGAGTATATTATAGACGGCTCCCCAGCGACTATTTATTGTCTACGGGCGTGTTTGGAAAATTTTAACGACGGTGAATCGGACGCTAATAAAAACCCCAATCTGGATAGATGTACCGGTCTTAACGACTGCGATTCAAATTATGTTAATTTTACAGTCCAAACCCCATGATTCAAAAATCAAAATGCAAAAATCAAAATTTAACCACGGATTCACACTGATCGAGCTGATTGTTGTTTTTTCTGTCATCGCAATCCTTTCTATAATGGGAATCGTCGCGTTTGTCGCTTACAGCAGGACCCAAACCCTAAATGCGGGAGTGCTAGATGTAGTCACTATGCTTAATTTGGCAAGATCACGTGCTCTTTCGCAGGTAAAGCCGGATAACTGCGAAGCGACATCACTTCCCCTTAACGGATATGAATTTATAATTTTAAACAATACGACATACAGAGTAAGCGCAAATTGCGGAGTGGACCAGCAATTTACCATCGAAACAAAACAACTGCCAAGGGGGGTAACATTTTCGGACTCTTCCCTGGGAGGATCGGTCTTATTTTATGTTATAAGCGGTGGGGTTAATGACTCCCTGACAATAACCATTAACGAATCAGGTAGTCCCAAAAAAGACATAATCGTGGATTCGATCGGAAGTATATCTGCTAAAAATTTTGAAGAATAAATTATGCAAAAATTCAAAGTAAATAATGCCCAAAAAGGTCAAACAATTATCGAAGTACTTATCGCTTTATCCGTTGCCGTGGTTGTGATCGCCGCGATTTCGATCAGTGTTATTTCCGCGCTCTATAACTCTCAATTCAGCAAGAACCAGAATTTAGCAACTCAATACGCACAGGAAGGAATGGAAATTTTACGCCAGATAAGAAATAGCGACTGGACAGAATTTTCTTCGTATAGCGGGTCGTATTGCCTGGATAAGGGTAGTGACGTTCTTGAGGTAAAAGATTTGGGAGTTACCAATGGCTGTTCGAGCGGGGGCAGCGATAATACAAATATCGATAATTTTTTTGCAAGGCAGATCGACGTAAGCAGACAAGACGCAGATTGCAGCGGTAATCAAACAAAAGTAACTGCGACTGTTTCGTGGTCGGACAATAAATGCGGCCGGGATAAACTATTTTGTCACGAAGTAAGACTTTCGTCTTGTTTTTCTGACGCAAATCTAATAGAGGCACCATGAAGAAAATTTTCAATTCAAGAAAAGGATTTACGCTTATCGAGCTATTGGCTGTTATGATTGTGCTGATAGTAGTCGGAGTGATCATCGTTGAGATATTATATTCGACGATGAGAGGTTCGGGTAAAACAAATTTGATAACGCAGATTCGACAAAACGGTAATTTTACAATATCACAGATGTCAAAAATAATAAGAGACGCAAAGAGCTTCGACGGCGTAGGTAAAGTGGCTGACGGCGTAGATATCGTAAATTGCGTAAATCCTTCTGTAGGGCCGTTAACCCCAACACCAACCCCCGTCGCGTATGATTACGTGAAAGTTACGACGACAAACGGTGGAAAAACAGTTTTTATCTGTTGCCCGGCGGGTGCCTTAGATAATCCTCCTGCTACGATCGCATCAAACAGTGGAGGGTTAATCGATTGCTCTGGTATGGGAAGGACTTCGTTATTGGATACGACAGCGGTTTTTCTTAATTCCTGCTCTTTTTCGTGCTCACAGAAGAATTTTACGGATTACCCGACGATCCAAATCGACTTTTCTCTTTTGCAGAAAGGAGGAGGGAATCTCCCGGAAAGCACGATCGATCCAGTCTATTTCAACACATCCGTTTCGATGAGAAATTTAAGCAGATAAAAACTTGACACGCATCTTCTGGGTTGTTACTCTATTTATAGTACCAAAATATGCAAAGATCTTTAGAGAGGGGCCAAACCCTCCTGATTGTGGTTCTTATAATGGTCGTGAGCCTTACTGTAGGTTTGGCCGTCGCCTCAAGAAGCATTGTTAATCTCCGCACGTCTACAGAAGAAGAAAATTCCCAACGGGCATTTTCGGCCGCAGAAGCAGGGGTAGAGCAATTACTAAAGGCAACAGCAGAGACAGATTTAGCCGGGGACTTGGAGAATAAAGCAAATTTTACAGCACAGATAGCAGATGTTGACGGTACAAGTTTCTTGGTTAATAGCGGTAACCCGATCGCCAAAGGTGACGGGGTCGATATATGGCTTACATCCCATAATGACGACGATTCTCTGGATTATTCAACAAGATGGGCAGGAAATCTGACTGTATATTGGGGATTATCGGCCGATACCTGTTCCAGCGCCGCGATCGAGCTTATACTTTTGTCCGGACAAAATTCCGCATCAGCGAAAACCAGCCGTTACGCATTTGACCCGTGCGATGCCAGAAGAGGACAAAACCATTTTCAGAACACGGGAAGTGGCGCTATTATGGCTGATAAAAACTTCAGATATTCAGCAACCATAAACGGAATTACAGACGGGATCGTTGTTCGGCTTATGCCGATTTATCAAAGTACCTCAGTTGGTGTTTTAGGAAGCGTTGCTCTCCCCTCGCAGGGAAAAATAATAAATTCGACAGGCAGTGCCGGAACAACATCCCGAAAAATTACGTATTTCCAAGGGTATCCGGAGCTTCCGAGTGAACTTTTTCCACATATTCTGTTTTGGCCTACTCAATAATGAAAACGTTACCTTTTGGCCTTGATATTGGTGCGACAACTATTAAAACAGTATGGCTGTCGGGTGACGGTAATGGTTTTATATTAAATTCTGCCTCGATTTTGCCTACTCCGCCCAAGGGCATGTTTTCCGAGTCTCCTTTAGATCAGGAAGAAATGGCAAGGGCTATCAGAAAAATAGTCGACGACTCAAAAATCGCGACAAAATATGTTAATATCGCGCTTCCCGAAAGTCAGGTGTACACCCGGGTGTTAGAAATGCCTCGGCTTTCAGACAAAGAGTTATCGTCTGCGATTTATTGGGAAGCAGAACAATATATTCCGGTTCCCCTTAATAGCATTACACTTGATTGGTTGGTATTAAAGCGTCCCCAAACCGAGGCAGAAAAAATGGAAGTATTGCTTGTGGGTGCACCGACAGCGCTTGTCGATAAATATCAAAAAGTGTTAACAATGGCGGGATTGACGATTTCGTGTTTGGAATCCGAAATACTTTCTGCGGTTAGGTCGCTTGTCGTGAATCCCGCAACCGATCCCGATAAAGCTAAGATCGCTAATGAAAAGATATTCCCTAATACATTGATTATACACATAGGGGCTTTAAGCACGTCGCTTGCGATTATTAATAACGGAACGATCGCATTTACCTATTTAATTCCTACAGGAGGTGCGGCGATAAACCGGGCGATCGCTACAGATTTTGGTTTTTCGGAATCCCAAGCAGAAGAATATAAAAAGGTATACGGGGTATCGACCGAATCCTTAGGAGGTAAAATCGGGAAGGCTACAATGCCGATTCTTATGACGATTGTAACTGAAGTTAAAAAAGCCGTGGCGTTTTACAACGAGAAATATAAGTCTAATTCGCCAATCCAGCAGATCTTGTTGTCCGGCGGAACGGCAAAGTTGCCTGGCGTCACGACATTTTTTACACAAAATTGCGGGATCGAAACGGCGATCGCCAATCCATGGAATATTTTGTCCAGCCAGCAGGTCCCAAAAGAGATTATCGATAATGCGTCGGATTATACGATCGCCGTTGGTCTTGCGATAAGGGGATATGAGTGAAAGCATTAATTTAGTCGCAAACAAAAAGAATGAATCATCGAGAGATAAAAAGAGCCTTAAATATTTTCGATTTATCGCGATAGTCTTTCTGTTATCTGTCTTTCTTTTTGCTATTTCACTTTTCATCTTTAAAACGAGCCTTGGGGAAGCTGCCTTAAAAAAACAAGAAGAAACCCTGTCGGGAAACATGTCTTCTCTTAGCGACAAGACCGTAAAACTTCTTTTAACACAGGAAAGGCTTAGGAATATTTCCGACGTTCTTAAAAACAGATCGGATGTCAATAAAATATTAGATTCCGTTATGAAAGACATGCCTCCAAGTGTTTCGATAAATTCCCTTTCGATCGGTAAGAAAAAAGTAACATTGATCGTTGCTTCGTATTCGCTTTATGACATAAACGTTTTATTGGATAATTTACAAAAAATGAGCGAAGACAAAAAAACCTTTAAGAGATTAATTTTTGATACATTGTCGATTGACGACAAAAGCGGCAAATACTCTCTCGGAGTAAGCATAGATTTGTTATGAGCCAAAAAATTATTATCGACCAAAATTTGCTTAAAATATTATATATACGGTATAAGCCCTATTTAATTTATGGCGGTATAATAATTGTCTGTCTTGTTATCTTCTTAAAGGTTTTAATCCCTCAAGTTTACGATTTTTTTGCGGCAAGGGATGAAGTTGAGCAGCTTAGGACAAGAGTTAATACTTTAAATCAAAATATAAACCTATTGTCCAGTTTGAGCGATTCTGATCTGGAATCAGATCTTAATATCACGGCACTTGCGCTTCCTCCGGAAAAAGATTTTGCGGGTATACTAAATGCAATAAAACAAGCTTCAGCAAAATCCGGAGCAGTTGTCGGAGATTATTCTTTTTCGATCGGAGAAATTTCGGGTAAAACAAAAGATGTAAAAAAACATCCATCGATCGAGGTAAATCTTTCTTTGAAAAATAACATTAGAACAACGCAAAATTTTCTAAACGAAATTTATAAAATTCTTCCCTTGTCCGAAGTTTCGGCGATCGACGTTAGCGGGAATTCGGCTAACATCACGCTTTTGTTTTATTACAAACAACTGCCGAAGATTCAATACAATAAAAACATGAATATGAAAGCTTTGTCCAATCAAGACACAGCTTTACTCGAAGACTTGTCTAGTTGGAAAATTTCGGATAGTCAAGATTCCTCTTTAACCGAGTAAATCGGGTCTTGTTTTTTTGGTGTGTTTGAGCGCAGTTTCTTTTCTCCATCGGTCAATTTCTTTATGATCTCCCGACAATAAAACTTCCGGGACTTTTGATTTTTTATAGATTTGTGGTTTTGTGTATTGGGGATATTCGAGTATCGAAGAGCCGTAATCAGAATATATCGAAAATGATTCGTTCCGGGTTGACATATTTTTTATTACATCCGGAATAAGTCTTACCACAGAATCAGAAATAACCATCGCTGGTATTTCTCCACCGGTTAATACATAGTCCCCGATCGAAATAACCTCGTCGACATAATCCACAACTCTTTCGTCGAATCCCTCGTAATGTCCGGCAATCAGTACAAGATGATCTAGTTTTGAAAATTCGATCGCTTTTTTTTGATTAAATCTTTCCCCCCTCGGATCTAAAAGTACTATTTTTTGTTTTGCTACTTTTTCTGACGTTTTTTTAATCGCCTTTTCCAAGACATCGATACGCATTACCATACCCGCTCCTCCGCCGTAAGGAGTGTCGTCGACAATTTTATGTTTGCCGATGCCAAAATCCCGAATATTTACGAAATTTATTTCGACGAGTTTTTTTTCTTTTGCGATTTTTATTATCGAATGATCAAACGGGCCATAAAACATTTCGGGGAAGAGCGTGAGGATCGAAATTTTCATAAAGGAGGTAGCTATTTTTCGCCGATCGTAATATTAATTCTTTTTCCCTGTTTAATCGCTGGAATTTTCATAACATTTCTTATCGCTCTTATTACCTTTCCTTCTTTTCCGATCACTTTTCCGATGTCTTCCGGGGCTAAAGTCAGGGTGAAATTAATTATTCCGTTTTCCTCCGACTCGTCGACTTTTACGTCGCTCGGGTTGTCGACGATCGAAGATACGATATAAAGAAGTGCGTCTTTCATTTTTATTATTCGATCAGTTTACTAACCGTTGGACTCGGTTTAGCGCCTTTTGAAATCCAATACTTTATTCTTTCTTTGTCGATTTTTTTATTTATTTTCTTTTCGGTTTTTTCGTACCATCCCAAAATTTCGATCGCCTTTCCATCTCGTTTACTCCGTTTTTCCTTAACGGCGATTCGAAATCTTCGTTCTCCTCTTTTGCCCATTCTTGTTAATCTTATTACAACTGACATAGTGTTTTATTTTATCATTTTTTCTTTATTTTCTCAATGGCCTCGGTTGCGGCGTTTTCTTCGGCTTCCTGTTTGGATTTTCCCTCCCCTTTTCCCATCAACTGATCACCAAGATACACGCCGACTATAAACGATTTTGCGTGCGCCGGACCTTCTTCTCTTATTACCTTGTAGGTCGGTGAGCTTTTTTTCTGAGCCTGAACATATTCTTGAAAGAGGCTCTTTGGATCCTTAAACGCATTTTTGTTCACAATAGATTCGGCAGACGGCAATAATACTTTTAATAAAAACGATTCTACTTTTTCGATGCCCTGATCGATAAAAAGTGCCCCGATAAAAGCTTCGAAACAGTCGGCCAGGAGTGATTGATTTTGTCTTCCTTTTGACTCTTCTTCCCCTTTAGACAATTTCAAAAATTCGCCAAAATTTAATTGTTTTGCGATATTAGCGAGGGATTTTTTGTTTACGAGAAGAGATCTTAGGTTTGTTAACTTTCCTTCGTCGAATCCCGGGTATTTGAGATATGTATTATTGGAAACGATAAAGGATATTACAGAGTCCCCTAAAAATTCGAGCCGTTCGTTTGATTCAATTTTTTGTTTCGACTCGTTTAGATACGATCGGTGGATAAACGCCTGTTCAAATAATTTTTTATTATTAAATTTTGGAAGATCTATCATAAGGATGAAACAATATTTCCTAAAGCCCCGTTTATAAACGACGGACTTTTTTCCCCTCCGTATTCTTTTGCGAGTTCGATCGCCTCATCGATTATAACCTTTTGGGGTTCTTTTTTCTCGACAAAAAGTTCAAAAACCGCGAGTCGTAAAATTGCAAGATCGATTTTATTTATTTTTTCGATCGGAAATTCGGGTGCGGCTTTTTCGATTTTTTCATCTAAAAATTCTCTTTTTGAAAAAATAATACTTGCAGTATTACCGATTACTTGTTTATGAAAATCGACTTTAAACAGATCGGAAACAATTTTTTGCCTTCTTTTATGGCGCGGATCCTGAGGGGTTTTCATGACTTATTTTTTCCCGGCAGAGCCGGATCTCGCTTCGCTCGACTTCTCTCGAACTTTTATAACAGATTTTCCTTTATAATAACCGCAATTTTTACAAACGGCGTGAGGAACCATTGTGTTGCCGCAGTTTGGACACTTAGTTCCTGTTTTTACCGAAAGCTTAATGCTCGCGCGTCTTTTACCTTTTCTTTGTCTGGAATGTCTCCGTTTGGGCTCGTGTGGCATTCGTACATTTTACTTTATTTTGGCCTTTCTTGCAAGGGTTTTTGATGATGGGAAAATGATATATTTTGCTATTACTAAAATTTAGTATAATATTTATTAAGGAATTTAATTATGCGTTCCGGTTTTTTTAGTGCTTTCAAGAAGAAGAAATTTATTTTCCCGTTTCTGATTCTTATAATTATCGGAGTTTCGGCTTTTTGGTATTTCTCAAATGTTTCAAAGACTGCGCCCGAATCGATATCAGTGAAAAGAGGAGATTTAAGGCAGGAATTAGCTTTGTCAGGTAAAATCGAAGCCCGCGAACATGTGATAATGCAATTTCAAACAGCGGGTAAATTAAATTGGATCGGGGTAAAGACTGGAGATTGGGTAAAAAAATACCAGGCGCTTGCGTCCCTGGATAAAGAAAAATTGCTTGCAACTCTTAGACAACACACACAAGATTTTACCGCAGCAAAAGCGCAATCAGAAGAAGTTTATGATAGCCTGAAAGGCGTTACGAGTGAAACCTTTGATCAGAAGATCGAAAGAACCGCCGCCGATGCCGCGCAAAATAAAGCGTACGATAATATGAGAATGGCCCAAGAAGATCTCGCAAACTCTGTTTTATACTCCCCGATCGAAGGGTTCGTTGTATCGATCGATCCCGAATTTGCCGGTGTGAATGCCACTGCTTTAAAACCTGCACAATTTGAAATCGTAAATCCCAAAACAATATTTTTTGACGTTAATGCTGATCAGTCAGAAGTAGTGTTAATCCACGAAAATCAATCCTGCACGATCGTACTCGATTCTTATCCCGACAAAAAAATAAATTGTATTATCAGAAGCATTTCTTTTAGCCCGAAGGAGAATGAGACCGAAACGGTTTACGAAGTTAATGTAGATTTTGAAAATCTCGATAACACTAATTATGAATATCGGATCGGGATGACCGGGGACGCTAATTTTATAACGGATGAGAAAAACAGTGTTTTATACTTACCGTCCCGGTTTATTAAACTTGACGATCAGGGAAAATATGTGTTTTTGGGGAAAGATAAGAAAAAGACGTATGTCCAGACAGGAATGGAAACAGACGAAGACACAGAAATTACAGAAGGACTGAACGAGGGCGATGTTGTTTATGATTAAGCTCGTCGATATCACAAAAGAATATGAAATCGGGAACGAAAAAACCCAAATCCTCAAAAAAATTTCCCTCGAAATAAGAGACAAAGAGTTTATCGGAATTTTAGGTGCATCGGGTTCGGGCAAGTCGACGCTTATGCATATAATCGGGTTATTAGATTCTCCCAGTAGCGGTAAAGTAATTATCGAGGGAAAAGATACATCAAAAGTAGACGACAACGAGCTGTCTAAACTTCGGAACGAATATGTCGGTTTTGTTTTTCAGCAGTTTAATCTTATTAATAAATTAACTGTTTTTGAAAATATATGTCTGCCTGCTTTATACGCACAAAAAAAACTGGACTACAATATAAAAAACAAAGCGTTGGAACTTGTCCAAAAATTTCATCTTTTTGATCGTAAAGATTATTATCCTAATAAAATATCTGGAGGTCAACAACAAAGGGTCGCGATAGCAAGAGCTCTAATCATGAACCCAAAACTTATTTTAGCAGATGAACCGACCGGGAATTTAGACACAAAAACAGGCGACGATATCTTGCAACTATTAGAGCAGCTTAATAAAGAATACGGAGTGACAGTAGTGATAGTTACCCACGAAAAAGACGTTGCGGAAAGAACGCGGCGTCAGATATTTATTCGTGACGGAGAAATAGTAAGTAAATATTTATGAATTTTATTTGGTTTTTAATCGATAGTGCCTTCGATGATTTAAGACGGAGCAAGGCGAGGACTTTTTTAACCTCCTTAGGAATTTTAATCGGGGTTTTATCGGTGGTTCTTTTAATGGCATTCGGTTATGGTTTAAAGGGTTTTATCGAAAAAGAATTCGAGAGTCTTGGAAAAAATCTTGTAATGGTTCTTCCGGGAAGTGGTTTTGCATCAGGAGGACAAGGACTTATCGGGGGCGCCCAGTTTGACGAAAAGGACGTAACAAAAGTAACTAGAATTACGGGAGTAAATATGGTAGCTCCCGTATTTTCGAAAACAGTAAAAGTTGAAGCAAATGGAAAATCTGAGAGGGCAAACCTCATCGGTTCAAACGCAGAAATATTTGAAGCCGGAGGTCAAGAAGTGGTAAAAGGAAAAGCTCTTGTAAACCAGGACGTTAAAAAGAAAAGTAAAAAAGTAGTGATCGGATCAAAAATTGCAGAAGAGTTATTTGTTTCAGATGACGAGGCGCTTGGAAAAACGATGAGAATTCAAAATCAAAGGTTTTTGGTCACGGGAATTTTGAAAAAAAAGGGCGGCATAGGTTCAGAAGACGACAGAAATATAATTATTCCCTATACTGCCTCTTACAGTTTTAATCCGGATAAAACTTTTTTTGCGATTTACGCAAAAGTGGACGACAACAATATTGAAGGCGTAAAAGCGGAAATTAAAAAGACTTTGCTTAAACGATACAAAGAGGATGATTTTACCGTTACTGAATCAACAGAATTGTTGGGAACAATTAATTCGATAATAGGAATAATGAATATTGTCTTGATCGCGATAGGATCTATTTCCCTAATCGTCGGCGGGATCGGGATTATGAATATTATGTACGCAACTGTCACAGACAGAACTAAGGAAATCGGAATAAGGCGCGCGATCGGCGCGAAAAAGAAGGATATTCTGCTTCAATTCCTTTCCGAGGCTTTGATTCTTTCGCTTTTGGGAGGGCTTTTGGGATTAACGATCGCTGTTATTATCGTAATTTTAATACAGCCTTTATTCCCGGCTGTAATCAACGCTTCCTCGGTTGGTGTAGGTTTTGGGATATCTTCGCTGATCGGAATATTCTTTGGAGTTTTTCCCGCCCGCCGTGCCGCCAACCTTTCCCCGATCGAGGCGATTAGATACGAGTAAGATTAATCCGGCAAAACTTTCCGAAA
>JAMCZG010000052.1:19042-19968 GCA_023485715.1 Patescibacteria group bacterium | reverse complement strand
CAGTGGGCGCAAAAATAGTCCCGGTCGGACCCGAAAGATTAGAAACAGAATCGTTGGGTTCTTTAAAGGACCTTGCCAAAAGTGTGTTTTTTGTTATCGCAAATTCCGCGTCGATCTTTTTTAGCGATTTTTTTAACTCCTCGATTTGCTGATGAGTCATTCCCTGATAATTTGTAAACACTAATAGCTTTGATTTGTCGACTTTTTGCGTAACTTCGGCGACAATTTGTGCTTTCTTCTGTTTATTCTTACTTCTTCTGTTTATTCTTACTTAATTCATCTTTCATAGATTTTCATTAAAAAAGCGCTTCCTCCGAAGCGCCATATTTTTGAATTCTGAATTTTAAGTTCTAAATTCTTTTTGGTTCCTCGGCGGGACTTATTTTTTGCGCCCACTGTCTTAGGTTTATATATCTTAACAAAATTTTTCTTTTACGTCAAGAAGAATGATGAAGCATTTGGTCAACTGCCCACAAAACCCTGGCGTCTTCTATAGTGCTTAACGGACTTCTGCCTTGGTTTTCGAGAGCTTCCTGGCTAGCTCTTGCTGTGGTCTGCAAATCATCTGAAAGAAGGTTGTCTCTGGAGCTTAAAGATTGTGCCTTAAAAGGTTCAAGTTGGGCTTGAGTTGGTGGGTGTTTTGTTAGAAATATGGAAATCTCTTGTCCAACAGAATGCTGAAGAACAGGTAAAGACTGGATTTTGGATCCATCTAGTTGGGGAGGATGGCTAGCTGTTATTTCAGTTACTATTGTTTCCGCTCTTGCAACAGCCATAGCAATGGGCGTAGTGTAATTCATGGGATTATTTTTGTCAATCAGGAAACTTTAATGATTAGATCGTAGACAGTTCTATTTTTATGCCCGGGGACATTGTAGATTTTAATGTTGCATTTTTTATTTTTGGAATTTGAACCGCTTTCACAA
>JAMCZG010000052.1:0-19032 GCA_023485715.1 Patescibacteria group bacterium | reverse complement strand
GGCCCGAAAGGTCTTATGCCAAATCCCCAAAAGACATTTTTCCGACAATCATATGGACAATCGGAGCTTTTGCCTCTGATTTAAAATTCATGTGCCCACCTTGGTATTTTTTCGCTGCTTCTTCCGGATTCTGGGTGATCGTTCCGTTTTTGGGATTTGGCATAAGACCTTTCGGGCCCAAGAATCTTGCGACTTTAGCCAGTTTTGGCATCATATCGGGTTTTGCCAAAAGAATATCGAAATCGATTTTACCTTTTTCGACATCGGAAATTATTTTGTCGTCTGCGATTACAACCCTTATTTTTTTGCCCGAGCCATGAGGGAGATTTACGCTTCCAGAAATTCCGCCTTCGTTAAGATTGATGTGTAGTTCGACTGTCTCATCGAATTTTGCCATCTGAATTTTAGGCAAAAGTTCCAGGGCTTGTGAAAGCGGATAGAGTTTGTCCTTTTCCACCAAAACTACAGCCTTTTTGTATTTATCCGATCTTGTTTGTTGTTTTGCAAATTTACCTTTTTTCTTTTTTGGTCCGGCTTTGCCGGATTTTTTCTCTTCTGTTTTTTTCTGGGGTTGTTCGGCTTTAACGTCGGTTGTTTCAACTTTTTCGAGTTCTTCAATACTCGGTCCGACCTCTGTTATGCGCTCTCCGCCTTTTAATCCCGGCGCTTTGGCGAGTTTTTTTTGCTCACGCTTTTTCTTGAGTTCATTTTTTTGCTCTTTTTCGGCTTGTTCGTCTCCTAATGTTTTAATTCTAATTTTTCCCATATCATTTTACCTCTATTCCCATCGATCTTGCTGTCCCTTCAACAATTTTTCTTGCCGCTTCAACGTCGTCCGTATTTAAATCTTCCATTTTTGCTTTGGCGATTTCTTCGGCTTGGGATTTAGTTAAGGTTCCTCCGGTTTCTTTTCCGGGTTTTTGTGAGCCTTTTTCTTTTCCGATCGCTTTTTTTATCATTTCAGCAACCGGCGGTTTTTTAGTGATAAACGAAAAAGTCCTGTCTTCGTAAACGGTTATAACAACGGGAATAACCGTGCCTTTTTGATCAGCAGTTTTGTCGTTAAAAGCCTTAACAAATTCCATGATCGGCAATCCGTGTTGTCCCAGTGCCGGTCCAACAGGCGGGGCTGGCGTAGCCGCCCCAGCTGGAATTGTTAATTTTATTAATGTTTTAATTTTCTTTGCCATAAATTTATAGTTTTGCGATCCTTCGACTTTGCTCAGGATCTCCAAGCTAAAGCTTTGCGACCTGCAAAAAGTCTAATTCGATCCTTCGGCAGGCTCAGGATTTCGCTAGATTTTCAATTATAGCTTAGCTACTTGAAGAAAATCTAGCTCAACAGGCGTTTCGCGACCAAAGATAGATACCAAAACTTTTAGTTTTCCTTTTGTCTGATCGATTTCGTTAATCGTTCCCAAAAAGTCCGCAAACGGGCCGTCTGTAATTTTAACAGCTTCGCCGACGGAAAAGGCAGTTTTATATAAGGGCTCTTCGGTTTTGGAAAACTTTTGGATTGCCTCAACTTCTTTTTCGGAAATCGGTGTGGGTTTGTTTCCGGCGCCGATAAAAGCTGTTACGCCCTGGGTTGTTCTGACTAAAAGCCATGTTTCGTCATCCAAAATCATTCGGACTAAAACGTAGCCTGGAAAAATTTTTTCCCTGACTGTTTCTTTTTTTCCTTGCGAGACTTTAATCGTATTTCGGGTCGGGACAATAATTTCAAAAATCCTGTCTTCAAAACCCAAACTTTGAACTCTTTGTTTTAATGATTTTGCAACTTTGTCTTCGTGGCCGGAGTAGGTATGTATAATATACCATTTACCTTCAGTTTTGGAAGAAGTCGGTTCTTCTGCTTTTTCTTGAACCTGCTCTTCGGATTCAGTTTTTTCAACTTTTTCCTCAACTGGTTCTTGAGTTTCTGATTCTGATTTTTCCTCTTTTGGCTCCTCGGTAGTCGTTTCTTCTTTTACTTTTTCGGTTTTATTAGTTTGATCGTCCATAAGTTTAAAATTATTTTATAACCAGCTCCATTAATTTTGTAAAGACGTAGTCGAATCCGCCGATAAAAAATCCGACTAATAGGCTTATCGCGATGACAACAAGGGTAAGTCTAATAACTTCTTTTTGTGTCGGCCAGGTGACTTTTCTTAACTCGTCCCTGACTTCCCCCAAAAACTTAACCGGTGTCGTCATAACAAATAAACTTCCGCCAGAGGCGGATGTAATTGCCTTAATTTTACCAAATGTTAGTTGACATGTAAAGGGGAGTATTAGTAAAATAGATGATACTGTCTAGCGATTTATATGAGTAAGATTCGAAAGGTTGTAATCCCAGCGGCTGGATTTGGTACGAGATTTCTTCCCCAGACAAAAGCGATGCCCAAAGAAATGCTTCCGATTGTGGATAAGCCTGTTATTCAGTATGTCGTCGAAGAAGCGGTTAATTCTGGAATTAAAGACATAATAATAGTAACAGGATATGTTAAGCGCGCGATCGAAGACCATTTCGATACCCCAAGCGCAGAACTCATAAAAAACCTCGAAGCCGGCGGAAAACAAAAATTACTGGAAGAAGTCAAAAAGATTTCCGAAATGGCCAACTTTATTTATATCCGCCAGAAGGGAATGTACGGAAACGGCACTCCTGTTTTATCGGCAGAACCGGCGATCGAAGACGAAATGTTTGCCGTTATGTGGGGAGACGAATTTATTTATAGTGATCCGCCGAGACTTTCCCAGATGATTAAAGTTCACGAAAAATACGGCGGGGCGGTAATCTCGGCTGTACGAATTAAAAATAAGGAAGATTTAAAACGATACGGAATCGCAAAAGTAGAAAAAGTCGAAGGTAATGTTTATAAAATCGAAAAGATTATCGAAAAACCGGAACCCGACGAGGCGCCGTCTGATTTTGCGACCCACGGGGCGTATGTTTTGCCCCCGGAAATTTTTAATATTTTAAAAAATCAAAAACCGGGGAAAAACAATGAAATTTCTCTGCCGGAGGCGATCGACGAATTAATTAAAACAGGCTATCCGGTTTTTGCGTGCGAGATCGAAAACGGAACTTATTACGATACGGGAAATAAAATCGAATACATGAAAACAGTTGTAGAGTTTGCGCTTAGGCACCCGGATATTAACGGAGAATTCCGCAAATTCCTCAAGAGTTTGGATTTATAAGCTTGCAGTTATATAATTAGTCCTCGATGACAAAGGAAATTTTAATTGGGAAGTCTGGCTATGGTCCAAGTGAAGACGTGGATCCCGAGTTGGGCGCGATTCTTTCTGCAGCAAACGGTTTGGGGTTAAGACATCCGGAAGAAGTCAGAAATATTAAAAAGGCAGATGAATTAAGCTCGGCTGAAGCCGCTAGTTTTGTAGTTGATAATATAAAAGAAAGTTTAAAAAAAGGTAATGTTTTGGTTATCGAAGACGGCTCCCACGGGTTAGCCTACGGAATAAGTTTGTCCGAGGGAGATTCGGTGGAAGTTACCAGAGTAGACCGCTTTCATTCAGATAAAAAAAGAAGATCAGGTGTTGAAAAAACGGTTTTTCAGAGGCCAATTTATAGGGCAGAGTTTACTGAAGACAAAAAATTTCGCCTGTTTATAGAAGATGAAAACAAAGATGATATATTGGAGATCTCTTCTGACGGAAATTTCGGTCCGCCAGCCTTTTTGATCGCATCGTACACCAGACGCGAGCAAAAAGTTTTTAATAAAGACAAAGTAGAACCTAAATTATTAGCAGTAGTAAAACTATTGGATTTTCAAAATATTATTCTGGGTAGGTTGGATATTAGAAATTCTTTTACCAACGTATGGAAGCCGGCAAGTTGGGTTGTAAGCGGACCGCGTCTTGGCATATAATAATAGAATGTCGAAAAAACTGCGGTATTTTCTGGTAGGCGTTTCGATTTTTTTGATTTTTGTTTTTTTCTCATACCTTGTCGATAAAAACTTGTTCACTCAATTTGATTTTGATACCACAGTAAAACTGCAGAACCGCGCAACCCAAAAATTCGACGATTTATCTTCCGGGTTAAGTCTTGTCGGTGGTTTTGAAATCGCGACGATAATATTGATTATTTTTTTAATCTACACGCGAAAAATATTAGGAATTATTGTTTTAGGTTTTTATGTAGTTCTCCACGTTTTCGAGCTTTACGGAAAAACTTTTGTCGACCACTTGCCACCTCCGTTTTTTATGGTTAGAACAGAAAAATTTGTCGAATTTCCCCAGTTTTACGTGAGGACAGAAAATTCTTATCCTTCGGGACATGCAGCCAGAGCAGCGTTTATTTCTATTTTGATTTTGCTTTTTACGATGAATTCAAAAAAACTCTCGAAAAACCAAAAATATATTATTTTGGGCCTGATTTTGGTTTATGATCTTGCCATGTTTGTAAGCAGGCCGTATCTTGGGGAACATTGGACGTCGGATGTAATAGGCGGAATATTTTTAGGGGCAGGGTTGGGGATTGCTTCTTTTATATTTATTCAACCCAAATCATAAATTTTCTCTTCCCGGGTAAGACGGGTTGACAGTATTTACATTAGGACAGTTATGTGTGTCCCGCGCGATATTTCTGAGGTCGGCTATTTTTACGTGGGCTTCTTCTGCACCTTCTCCGTTTTTTCCAACACCAACCACAGCTTTGTCTGCTTCTTCTTTAAACCAGCATTTTCCCGAAATTCGGCAATTAGAACACATCTCAATATTATTCATGTCCGATAGTAATTATAGCCCAAATTCGTTTTTTTATCAAAAAAATATGATATTATCAAAAATATGCCGGACGAAGGAACAGAAAATACAGAATTTACCCCAGAAGAAAAAGAAAGACTTACGGCCATGAAAAACAAAATTATGCAGGCAAAAAGCGAATCTGTTACTGATGAAGAACAATTGCGGTTTAAGGAGAAGATGAAAAAAATCCGGGATCAGTTTGCAAAAGCCGTAAAAAGTGACCCTAGAAGAAAATTGCAGGAGTACGAAGAAGAGGTCGACGGGAAAAAACAAACCGTAGTTACTTACGATGTTGAATGTGTTGTAGAAGGCGCAGGGCTGGAATTGCATCTTGTAGAAGGAGGACAGGACGACGGTCTATTATCGGTGAAGTTTCTCAAGGCAAATTTTTCGGACACGGGCGAGGTCGAAAATGTTGTAAACGACCAAGTTTGGATAAAGAAAAACGGCGAATTCCAGATAAACAAAAGCAATTTGGACGAAAAAATTATAGATCAACACCAGGTAACGGGAGATCCGCAAGAGGCCGTAGTTACTCAAAAAACTAATGCCGAAATAGACCGAATTGGACAAATTTTACAAAGTTATCAAAACGCTCGTTAACTATATTTGCATTTTTTATTCCACGGAATTAGAATGTTTTTGCTTAATTTTATATGCCGGTTACCGAGAAAGCCCCGATTAACGATGAAGCCCAGCGTGGTTATTTAGACTATTTGATTAGAACAGGGAAAATAGTGTGTGATGAATATAGTGTTAGTGGCTTGCCCTTTCCAGATTCTGGGACTGCAGAAAAAACAGATGGATTTCTAAAAGCAATAGAAAAAGCAAAAATTACCTCAGAAATTAGGCTCCTATATGATTCTTTAGAAAGAAAACTGGTATCAGATCCTTACACTATTAAAGAGGAATATTGTGATATGGGGCAACCTAAGGTAACAAAATATCAAAGAATGTTGGACACAGCAAACGGAAGCCTGGAGTTTTTATCGACAATCGGAGGTCCGCACGACGGGGAAATGCAAATAATTAAGCGAAAAAATGTTTTATTACCGACGTCAAACCAAGCAACTCAGGAAATAGAAGAAAGAATCTGGTTAACAAGAAAAGGTGAATTTACTATTCGTTCAAATATAGAGACAGAAGAAGGAACAAGACTAGTCGAACGGGGGGTGGTTAGACACGAAGACTTCTGCGAACAAGTCGGGGATCAAATCTTAGAGGCAGTAGCAGGACTCAAGCAGTCGTGTGGTTTATACTTATCAAAAAAAGACCAAGCACAAATCGTGGCAGAATCGACAGGCAAACCTAATTTAGCCGTTACAAAGGAAAGAGTGAACCAGCTTATCCGGACAATGGGTTCTTTGCGCACGGATTTAGAAAGCAGAATGGTATCTTTTCGGGAAGAAGACGTTTTGGTAAACACTTGTCCAGAAGAAATATTTCCTATCAGATATCACAAAATTTTTAATTTAAAATCTTTTGGAGTAATGATAACTTTGTTTGCCGGAGGCCCAAACGATAGAGAAGTACGCGGAGAATATAATATGGATACTCAGCCAGAAACAGGAGACATTATTTCTAAAAGAACGATAAGATTTAGGATAAAAGGAAATGGAAATTTTTCTATAACAAAACATATGATTCTCAGGGGAGGGGAGGCAATAGAGGAATGCGAAGTGGTAGACGGAAAACTTCGGAACAGGGAAGCTTGTGCTCAGACTATTAATTTGATTGAAGGTGTTGTCGACGTACTTTCTCGTTGTTTGAGACAGGATTGAGTAGAATATCTCATCGCTAAACATGCTCAAATAAAAGTTATATTGTATAATGTCCCCCATGGAAAGACTCAGGAGTAACTCTCAAGGAGAAAATAACGCCAGAATTTTTAGAAGTCCGATTGAGTATGCGCATGCCTTCGCTGGATTTCGTTCATCACTTAAAAGAGAAGTTGTCAGTAGCGATCTGGATTTGCCTTCTCAACAAAAAGCAATCAAGTTTTTGAGAAGCTTTTATGATTTATCTGTAAAGGGCATTCTTTATAGAATTCCGCCAATTATTTTAAACGAACCAGGTTTTTTAGGAACAAATAGTAGAAATGAAAGAACCGGCGTTGCTTTGTTCACGTGTCTGGTCTGTGTTGTAGACGATATTATTGATTCTCCTGATTTTCCTACTTTTAGCTCTCCCGAAGCATTTAAGGAATTTTTATTAACAAGACAAATTGCTTTAAAAGGTCCTAAAAACAAGGAAGAACCAAATTCAATTTCGGTTGGAGAAATTAAGGATCTTTTATTGTTATTGTACGATCCTAAAAGACAAAATATTATAAATGGTTTTTTTGATAATGCGACAAGGAATCATCTGGAATATTCTGTAAAAGAGCCCGGAGATTATGGATACGACTACGCTTTTTCATATAGAAGGGCAACTACTGGTTTAGCAGCGGAAACAGCGAGGGAACTAGCTGGAATAGAAAAAGATACATTTGTTATATCTGATGGAAAAAGAGGGACAGCAGCGCAATTAATCGACGACGCTTTTGATATATTGGATGATGCCGTAAACAAAAGGATTAATCTTTGGATAGGTATGGCTAAAGACGTGGGAGAAATTGGCATATTATTAAATTTAATGAGAGATAAAGGTGGTTTTTTAAGAGGGCGTAAAATACGACGAAATATGCCTAAAACCTTAGAAAAATATATGCAGGTATTAGAAAATGAGTTGGGAGTAATTGCTAATCCTTCAGGAGTTGCTGTACATAGATTATTCGCAAAGTTTATATGATTTTCCGGCCGTTATCCAAAAAACTACTTATAGATTACTGGCCTTAGATAGTGGTATAAAGTCTACTTCTCGAATGGTCTTCCAAAGCTCTTATTAAATGTATAGTACAAACAATGATGTCTTTGTATTGTATGTCTCTTTTTCTCCTGAACTCATCGCTGTCTTTTTCGATTGCTGTTTGAACATTTGGGTGTCTGTAATTAACCGGAATGCTCCTAACTCTCAATCCTCGATACAACGCTCTTGCGACCGGTAAAAATAGAGCGTTTGGCCAAAGTTCGGGATTAATAATTTTATCAAATGCCGTTTCTCTTTTATTAAATTCATATTTAGTTAGGAAAATATTCAATATTCCCGGTTCATTCTTAAAGAGTCTTGGCCCAAACCACACATCCAAATCCTCGGCGCTCTCAGGGAGTAAATTATGGTTTCGAAGCATCGTATTCCACAAATTATTTGCCCGTTGCTCGTACATAACTTGATAATCGGGATAAGTCGAAAAAGCAGCGGCGTCTCTTCTGGGAACAACAATATCTGCTGTGCCCTGTAAAATTGGGAGGGCAGCTTCTGGCAAACAATCTCTTACAATAGAAACTTTTTCTGGTTCTGCCCATGCAATCACTTTTACGCCATCGAGTTTAGAGACTTCTTTAAATGCTTGGCGGCGACTGCCGCTCATCCCTTCTTCTTCTTCTGCGTGAGGAGTAATTCCCATATCGGTTAAAGCATGTCTAAATGCCTCCGAGCTGCCGCCGTCGACGACCGCGATTTGAAATCCTTTGCCGATGCTTTCGGAAATCATTTGTAGGGCCAAATCCCCGCGGACTTTTTCGTTTTTATTTTCTTCTCTTACATCACCCGGATACCAATTTCTATAAAACGTTGCAGTGGCAATACCAATAGATCTTGGATTTACCTCGTATTCAGGAATAACTTGTCTTTCCGGGCTTGCTGTAGTTGGCATAGGGGAGAATTATAACAAAATCAAAGAACTATATCAAACTATATCGGAAGGTCGAACAGAAGTTTAAGGAGTAGAATAAAGGGTATAAAATACGTTACTTTTATAAGGGGTTAAAAATGAAGGAAAGGGCGATTGCCTATCAACACGAAACCGCACGAAAACGATGTAAAAAAGATTTAGAGATATTCTCTAAAAGAACGGGGATAAAAGTAAAAGAATTAAAATTTCCTTTTCATCTCCAAGACGAGCCCGAAGTTGTAATTGTTTCAGCAGGTGACGGATCTGTAAGGGCGGTAACGGACGAACTTTTAACAAAAGAAAATCCACCTACGTTGTTATTAATGCCGTGCGGTTCGCAAAACGGTTTTTACTGGGCGCTTGTAGACGCGGGCTCAACGGTTCAAATGGACGAGAATCTTGAACGACGAATAGACGATTTAAAAACTTTTCACCCTGGGGAGATAAATGGAAGAGCGTTTAATCATTTTACCGGGTGGGGAAAGCTTGAAATACTTCACCGGCAAAATAGCGAGAATTTACGAAAAAAATATATTCCGAGGAAGTCAAGAATGTATTTAGCCGGAGTTTTGTCAATAGTCTCTGCCATTAAAACTAAAGAAGAAATTGATCCAGCAATTAGAATCGTACTCACAAGTCCTTTTGTAGGGTCTTTAAAACTTCTGCCACAACAAAACTTGTACTCCGATAACCTGGCGGAAATTACTGTTTCAGGTGGTAGTAGATTGCAGACTGCTATACGGCTCACGTCCGTTCTTCTCCATGCTGTATTCGGAAAAACTCCTCCGGGGAATTTAGTTGCGGTTGAGTATAAACGCGCTATTCACGAGGATTCTAAAATAGAAGCTGCAAACGCAGACGGAGAATTTATCCAATTAACGGGTAAAGAAATAGAGATTTATAGATCTCTAAAAGGAATAAAAGCAGGCGCTATTATCTAAATGTTTTATAAGTCTAATATCGAAATCTATATTGAATATATTGTCTTAAGATTTTTAATTCACACACGGAGTCCTACAAAGCAACATAGTTTTATCTATTGACATGTTACTAGTTTAGATATATTATGCAGGCATATGTCAGCATCAGTAACAGAATTAGGTAGGGCAGAAGTGCAATTAGCGGAAAAAGTCGCTTCGGCGTTCAGGCCACCTGTAAAATCAATACACGAGCCAGGAGCGACAATAGCAGAAGCTCTTGCAGGGATAAAACCCGACGAATTGAGGGTAGCAAGAAAAAAAAGAGAAGTGATTTTGGCTACTGGGGCAAGCTTGTCAGAGCTTACCCCTCAACAAAGAGCAATTCTGTCAACAGATGATTTTACAAGAGCTCAAAAAGACATGTATCCAGAGGTATTTCAAATTAAGCCAGTAACACAAGATGAGGTATTCCCCCCGTTTGATGCCGCAACTTCTAGGTAATTTTAAACTTAAAAGTCCTTATCTTAAGAAAAAATTGATTAAATAAACAGCTTAGATTGTTTTTTTGGAACGAAGAGCGGAGTAAAGATTCTTTTTTTCGAGCAAAAGTGCGCCTAATCCTAGTAAAACCGCGAGTGTTTTTATTATCCATCCCAGAATCGGAATAAGGGTTATTATTTCAAAAATAACAAAACCGAGGATAAATTTCCAATATATTCCTTTTTCTTTTTTTGCCCACCTAAAAATTAGTTGTCCGATAAAAATTGAGACAAAAATTGTTGTTAAATAGATAGAAATGAGAAGAAGGGTAAGAGCAATAAAGGCGATCGGAATTCCAACTAGCGTGACAAGAAAGATAGCAAAAAACATCGGGAATACGATCGATGTTACAAATCCGACCAAAAGGCTCATCCACGGCCTTTTCTCGATTGTGTTAGTAACAGATTGCAAAAAGTTTTTAAAGAATCTAATCAGCAAAAGCCCGATTATTAAGTAAGAGATAAAAGAAACTATTTTGAAAAACGAAAATATAGCGGCAAAACTTTTACCGATATCCTCGGGAGCTTTCGCAGCTTTTTCTTTTGGAATATTTTGTGTTGTTTTTCCGGACACCGTTGCGCCGTCGGCAATTTGGGCCTTACTTTCGCTCCAGTAAATTAAGTTTCCGTTAATTCGTGCTTTCGGCGATAAAGATAAATTTCCAACATAAGCATCAATATCTCCTCCGACCGAATTGGCTAAATTAATTTGACCCCCGGCGATTGTTGCTCCTTTGCCGATCGGCGCGGCAACATCTACTGTCCCGCCTGCTGCAACAAGACTCCCATTTACAATAGCAGATTCGACAATAAGGACGTTTCCCCCCATGGAAGTAATATTCCCTCCGATTTGTCCGGATATTACAACTTGTCCGCCAGCCACCCTTAGGTCGTTTAAGACTCTTCCTTTAATATTTACTGTTCCTCCTGCTGCAATTAGGTCTCCGTTTACTGTCCCGTCTACCGTAACTGTTCCGCCAGCTGCATAAACGTCTCCGTTTACTGTTCCAGAGAGCGTAATAACATCCGCACCGGCAAAATAATCTTTGTTTACTATTTCGTTTTGGGGGAGTAAAATTGTTTTTTGAGTTTTAGCGTAGGCAGGAGGCGCAATCACAAATCCTGCGAAGAGTACGATCAAGAATACTAAAAAATATTTTTTGATAGACATATGCCTCTTTTAACATATATCAAATTTATAAAAAAGTAAATAGTGTCCTGGTGGAGCTAGAGTTGTCAATATAAAAGGATTAATTTAAAATCCTAATCGAATCTTGCCACATTGCGTTATTATTTCCTGTTTCGGAGCTAATTCCGTACTGGCCGATACTAAAATATAAAAATTTATCGGGATGGTTTAGATCTTCCAGGAAATAGCTTATCCCGTTTGATTCTTTATAATTTTGCGGACATTTTTCTCCAAAAATAAAATAGGGTTCGGTGGAGTTGGTGGGTACGGGGTAACCGATTGTTGCTTTTGTAAAATTACTCGGAAGATTTTTATCTGTCGAAATTTTTACAAAACAATCGCTTTTAGAAATTCCAGACAAAAATTGCTTGCTAATCGCTTGTTCCAAACTGTCTGCAGGGTTTTTTTGAAAGACTTCGACAGACTGGCCGCTTTCCGGTTCTGTCCCGTTTATGTAAACATATACTTTATTCCCGGTTTCCTGTACGTTTACTTTTGTGGAATTATTACCTGCTTCTTGGAGTTTTGCGTAAAGAAAACTAACCCCAAGCTTATCGGACGAAAAGAGGTTTGAATTTGGGCTAATTGTCGGTTCGGCTGTCGGAGATGCTATTGGGGTTTTAGTAATGGAAGGGGATACTGTTTGAGTAATTGGACTTGTTGGTTTAGCCGAAAGATCTTTGTTTGCCTGGTTTTTATTAACACCCAAATAATATGCCCCGCCGCCTACAAGTAATACAATTATAAAAACTAATAAAACAATAATAAGATTATTTTTACGAGGAAGATTTGGGGATTGCGTTTGCTTTGCTGCATTTTCAGTAGGATTTTCTAATTTGGGTTCCACAAAATTATTATTTCAGATAATTTACCGTAACGCAAGGCAGTCCGGATATAGCAGGATTTGAGCCATCAAGTTTTCCATCATCTAATTGAAAGGCATCTAAAATATATGTTAGTATCTATAAGTGCATAAATCCTGCGGAATTTGTTCATGGATAAAAGAGCTGCCAACCTCGCCTTTTTTAATTAAAGAATTCAGTAGTGGATACGCTGTTATCAGCAAATATCAATACTATAAAGGCTATACCTTATTTCTTTATAAAGAACATGTTATTGAGCTTCATGAACTTTCAGCAAAAAGACGTAATATATTTTTGGATGAAATGAGTCAGGTCGCAAAAGCAGTATATCACGTTGTTCGACCGGATAAACTCAATTATGAGCTTCTAGGGAATACAGAGCCTCATATGCACTGGCATATAATTCCTCGTTACAAAACTGAAAAAGAATTTCAGAGACCGATTTGGATTGTAAATAAAAACGTCCGTCAATCCGAAGATACCTATCCTTCAGTAACAGAAGTTAAGAGACTAAAGGAAAAAATTCTTCAAAATTTTAAGTAGAGACAGTATTATCTCATGTTCTTTCTCAAATCTTCTGGATATCCGGGGTGAATCCATTTTTAGCTGAGTATGGTTTGGTGCATTCACCTGAGGCTAAAGAATGCGGCAGGGCTGCTCAGATTCGAACTGAGAAAAGCAGTTTTGGAGACTGCTGTGATAGCCGTTTCACCACAGCCCTATATCGTCAAAGCACTTCCGTATTATACCTTATAAGAAATACAATATACAAAATACTATTTAAGTTTTTCGACTTCTTTGTGATCCGTCTTTTTCTTGCAATGTTTACAATATTTTTTTAACACCAGCTTTTCTGTTGTGTTTAATTTATTTCGATAAGAAATGTAATTTCTGTTTTTACAAACCGAACATACTAAACCGAGTGTCGCCCTGTGTTCGCTTTTTTTTGCCATATTATTTCCTCCTTTCGGTATATGATGAGCCGACAGTGGGAATCGGACCCACACTCAATTCATTACCAATGAATCGTTTTACCACTAAACTATGTCGGCAACAGTGCTGGAGGAGGGAATTGCACCCCCGGAGCCCGTAAGGGCGCGTGGTCTACAGCCACGTGCAATTGCTACTCTGCCACCCCAGCATGGAGCCGAGAGCGAGATTCGGACTCGCGACCTATTGTTTACAAAACAATTGCTCTACCACTGAGCTATCTCGGCAGGCCAAGCTAATTTTATCAAAGCTAAAGATTTCGAGCAAGGACGAATTAAAATAAAAGGCTTAGTCCTCAAAAGAGGCGAAAAGTAGATAATATAAGAAATAAAATCTGCCTTTGATACAGAGTGTTAGGATTTTCCCCGATTGAAATATTCAGGAAGGCTCAATCTTACTCCACAGAGTCAAGACAATGCGCCTCGTTATCCTGCAAAGCAGGACTACCTCAAATCGCGTGAACTTGTAGAGGAAAAACTTCTAACGTCTCCGATATCAAAGAGCGAGTATAGTATAGAAATATAAAGTCTTTTTGTCAATGTCTTATAAGACTTTTACGGTAAGAGAAGCCCTTGGGAAAATGAAAAAAGCCTAAAAATTAAACTTCCGAGCGAAAAGGGACCGAGGGGAAAAAGGAGGAGAAAAAAAATTATAAACATCCCGATCGACTCGAGCGCTAAATACATATTAGCTTCTCTTTCGGGAAGTATTAGCGCAAAAACCTTTGAGCCATCCAGGGGCGGAATCGGAATTAAATTAAAAATCGCCAGAAGAAGGTTGTAGTTCATAACTAAAACAAAAAACATCACTAAAAAATTGAATAGGGTATATGGAATAGCGTCTGCTACAAAGGATAAATTTAATAATCGAAGTACAAAACTTGCGACAATCGCTGCCATTATATTGGTTAACGGACCGGCAAGGGCAACGAGCGCTATGTCTTTTCTTCCTTCTTTTAGATTAAACGGGTCGATCGGGACGGGTTTGGCTGCGCCGAATATTATGGGCGACCCGGAAAGTAAAAGCAAAAGCGGGAAAAGAATGCTCATAAAAGGATCGATATGGCTTTTTGGATTCAGAGTTAATCTTCCCGAAAGCCTAGCCGTCGGATCCCCTAAGCGGTCCGCCACATAGCCATGCGCGATTTCGTGTAAAATCGCAGAAAAAAGTAAAATTATTAAACCCAATACTAATTCCATATTGTTTAGAGAGCGCTAATATGATATCATAGATACTGAAATTATGGCGATGAAATGTTATTTATGTGGAAAAGGGAAAATGATCGGCCGCCAACACAAGCATCATCCGGGTGTTGCCGGAGGCCGATGGAAGAGAAGGGCGCCGCATACGTTAAAGATTTTTAAACCCAATCTCCATTCCGCACGGATTCAGGTTGACGGTTTTACAAAAAGAGTAAGACTTTGTACGAAGTGCTTAAGGATTGTGAAAGAAGATAGGCAATTGAAAAAGAATTCTATTGATAAAACTAAGGAGCCTCAGACATTAATCGCTACGTCCTAAATTAAGATTCTGATTTAGAGAAATGCCATTTGCCGTCTTCCCCTTTTATTTTTTTAACCCATCTTTGTTCGCCTGTCGGTAATATAACTAATGCAGAAATTTCTCCATCGTGGTTTTCGTGATCGAAGCCTCGAACAACTCTTACAGTCGTTGGTTCGCCGATTATTCCTCTTGATTCTGATTCGCGGGCTCCAGCAGGACCGCTTAGGAGTTTTGTACCCGCTGGTAATTTTCGAAACATAAATTCCGGTCTGCTTGGTCCATCTTGTTTACTTTCCATTTTTTGTATTATAACAAATATATAACTAAATAAAACCTAGCTCAGATAAAATATTTTTTCCTTCGGGATATCCGTTAACAAAATCTTTATAGGTCATGGGTTTTTTACCCTCGACTTGAAGTTTTTGGTTCGGAAGAAACTTCAAGATTTTCCATCTATCCCTTCGGCTTCGCTCAGGGCGAGCATTTTCCATTTTCCATTTAGTCCAGACACCTGGCCAAGGATAGTAAGCTCTTACTTTTCTTTCAAATTCTTCTTTTGATTTAAGTTCGGAAAAATTAATAAACCCGTCATCGCGTTTTAATTTTTTTGTCATAGATGCTTTTGCGTCATTTTGTTCAACTAGCCTAATTTTTCCGTCGAAATATTTTTGTAAATTTTCTTTTAATAATTTCGCCCCGATTTCAAAAAGTCTTTTGTATAAACTTTCGGCAGTGTCGCTTTCTAATATCGGTTCTTCCGATTGCACTAATATCGGTCCGTGATCGATTAGATGATCAAGCTTGATTAATGACACGCCTGTCGTTTTGTCTCCGTTTAAAATAGCAGTCTGGACCGGAGTTGGGCCTCGGTATTTGGGCAGAGGCGATGGATGGATATTTAGAACTCCTTTGGGAAAAATCCTCATAATTTCATCCGGAACAATCAGTCCAAAATCAGCAAGAATTCCGATTAACGCGCTAATGGTAAACAGTTTGTTAATAATAGTTTGATCAAAAGACGAGATCGGAAGACAGGGGATAGAATTTATTCTACAATAGTCCGACACTGCTCCTTCTTTTTCTGTTGTAACTACAAGACTCAAATCAGAATTATTTTTTAAAACATCGATTATCGGAATAACGTAAGAAGAAGATCCAAAAAAAATCGATTTCATAAAGTTAGAATTAAGCCAATTATAGCTCAATTTCTTCGAAGACGTCCTCGTTTTTTTTGTTTTTATGGGATTTAAAAAGTTTTTTTCCTTGAGCTAAAACGTGTTTTGGAAAAAGAGTTCCTTCTAAATGGTCGCACTCATGCTGGATAATCGTTGCTAAAAAACCCGTGAATTTCTTTCTATGCTCTTTTCCATTTTCGTCTGAATAAGACAAAGTAACGCTCGGACTTCTTAAAACCCCTCCCCATATATTCGGAAGAGAGAGGCACCCTTCAAGTTTTTCGTGGTCTGTTTTTTTCTCTTTAGGAGTATTTTCAGTTGTTTTATCGATCGAAATTATTTTAGGGTTAATAAAAGTTAATATAGGTGATTTTTTAGAGGGTTTTGCGATAAAAAGCTGAAGATCTTCTCCGACCTGCGGCGCAGCCAAACCCACCCCTTCCGGATCCGTTGTATGGTTCAATGTGATTTTCATTTCGTCGATGAGTTTTAAAATTCTTTTATCTATTTTTTTTATTTCCTTAGCTTTTGTTGAAAGAATACTATCGGGAGCAGTTACAATTTTTAACATGGTGGAATTATAGCATACCCCAGCTTTTAAGGGCATCTTTTGCCTGGGTATCATTTTCGTTAATATTTTGTAATATAAAATTCATTGCTCCTTTAGCCTTTTGAGCATATTCCGGGTTAATTACCTGTCCATTTTTGTCTACAGCTAAAGTTCGGTAGTAAAGTCCTAAAGCATAATAGGCATCGCGGTAATCGCGTTTTAGGTTTACGGTTTTTTCAAGCGCCGCAACCGCTTTTTGCGGATCATCGCTTTGGCCATATAAAAGACCCAAATTATAAGTTACCTTAGCGTCTGTCGGGGCGAGCTCGCTCGCCTTTATGATCGCCGTAAGCGCTACCGGCAAATATTGTTTGTCGACCTGACTCAATGTGTAAAAAATCCTAACCCTGTCTTTCCAAAAAATAAGATTATTCGGGTGTTCGGAAATAACTTTATTGTTTAAATCGATCGCTTCCTGGGCAAGTTTTGCCCCCGTCGAAGAATCTTTCTGCATATAAAACGCAGACGCCAAAACAGCAGTGTTTACTGCCAATTCTCCTCTAAAAACCGGTTCGCCATCACGCCGGGAAACAGCATCTACGAGGAGCGGGTAAGCCTCTTGGTATTGGTTAACCCGGTCTAGGTTGTAGCCGAGCGCATAAGCCTTGTCTGCGGTCCAAAATTGATATAATAGCAATATTAAATAAAGAGAAATTATTCCTGTAATTGTCGCTCCAACCCATTGTCCGCTTGAAATTTTTATTTGGCCAGGGTCTTTTACATTTTTTGGAAAAACAAGCGCACGGCTCTTTTCGAGATTGTTTCTTAGAACATATATAAATGCGGGGATTAGGAAGAAATAAATGTTTGTGATTACGACCGAAAACCCGAAAAAATTTCCGATTAAAATTGAGATATATCCAGATAATAGTCCTAAAATCAATATTTGGTTTTCCTGTTCCGGGAATCTATGGATTAAATCTTCTACTTTTTTTATAAACGACAAGTAAAATCCCAAATGCCTTTTCGTAAAAAAACTTTTAAGAAACCACGCAATTATCAAAAGATAACTTCCGAGTCCTAAAACCCCTGTCGTAGCAAGATAATTTAAGTATTCGTTGTGTGCCTTATTGTAAAGATAATCCCATTCAGACGTAAGATTATGGCCCGGCGGTTTATGTTTGTAATAAGCAAAAGCAAAAGTTTCGACTCCGGTTCCGAATATCGGATTAGCGCGCCAAATGTTTATTGCACCTTGCCAGACAAAAGAACGAATTTTGCCCGAATCAGTCCCTCCCATTTCACCCGTTATCTTATTGGGTTTGTCGGCAGGGTTTACGGGGGCAACCGGAGCTGCGGCTTTTTGTTTTATAAATATTTTTGTTACCTCCTGATAGGAAAATTTATTTAATCCCGATACCGGCGTACCGACAAAAAAAGTAGATAGAATGATTAAAAGTATGAATATCGCTAGGGACAAAAATTTTAAAGCTACTTTTTTTTGAATAATCAGTATGTAACCCAATACCAAAACGACCAAAGAAATTATTGAGGCGGCAAATACAGATCGGGACCCAGTGTACAGAAGGTCGATATAAAATAGAACGGAAAACAGTAGAAAACCGATCGATAATAAAAAAGTTTTTCTTGAAATTGATAATTCTCCATTGTCTTTCTTTTTAACTTTAAAATTTATTAAAAACAAAGCGGCAGAAACAGGAATCATAATCGCAAGATAAGAAGCGAGCCAGTCGGGTTGGCCGAGGGTCGAAAAAATTCTCGCCCTCGGTTGGAACGCGTCTGTCCAACAGGAGACATCAAAAGTGCCCCGAAATGCATAGCACGTAGGATCATATCCGAAATGCGACGGAAATCCCCATAAGGCAACAATTACGGCAGAAGAAAGACTTATGATAATAGCGCGTTTTACGAATTTTATTCCGTTTAAATTCGAAACAAAAGCGTAATAAATAAAGATATACGTGAGTGTCGAAAGAAGTCCTCCGTTAAATCTGGAGTAATATCCCCAGAAAGATATGTGTGAGTCGAGAGAAAAAATTGTCGAGATTATTTGTGATAACAAAAAAAGCATAATCGGGATATCCAGCGGGGTCCTTTGAATAAATATTCTTTTTTGGAAAATCATCTTTGTAAACCAGGAAGCTCCCAAAATTATCGTTAAACCAAAGGTCAGCCACATTTTATTAAATTCGAAAAGCTCGAAAGTTTTACTCGAAACAGCAAGGGGTACTAAAAACAAAATTAAATAGAAAGAGTATTCGATGATTTTGTCGCAGATTTTTAAAATTTTCATCGATAAATTAAGGATATTTCATCTTAACATATTGGCAAAATTCGAACAAGGTGTTATGATTTGATTAAATAAATTTGGATAAACTCTTATGTTCGATAAATTATTCTCATTGTTTTCCCACGATGTTGGGATAGATTTAGGGACTGCGAATACACTTGTTTGGGTAAAGGAAAAAGGAGTTGTTATCCGCGAGCCGTCGATAGTCACGATCCATAAAAAAACAAAAAAAGTGATCGCGATCGGAAGTGAAGCTAAAAAAATGATGGGCAAAACTCCGGCGATGATCGAAACGATCCGGCCGCTTCGCCACGGAGTTATTTCGGATTTCGATATAACTTCTGCGATGATTTCCAATTACATCCAAAAAATCCACGAAAGTAATAATTTTTTAACAACCTATTTTAGTAAGCCAAAAGTTGTCGTCGGGATTCCCTCGTCTGTCACGGAAGTTGAACGGCGCGC
>JAMCZG010000044.1 GCA_023485715.1 Patescibacteria group bacterium | reverse complement strand
CAATCGGTGACTATATCGAACAGATACACCAGTCCTTTGCCGCTTTTTTGCGCTAGCCTCACTGGCGGAATAGGCGAGTAAGTGCCAGCGGATTTTGGCTGCGCTTTTGGTTTGTCATTAAAGGCTTTTTGGAATACCGGTATTTCGCTTGGAGTAATCCTTTCAGATTTTGATTCTAAATTGTTAATCACGAAGTCAGAGTCTTTAATTAATCCTTCGGTTTTTATCCAGGCAAGGTATTTTCTAAGTGAAGACAGCTTTCGGTTAACAGAAAGAGGAGAGAACTTGAATTCTTCGACTAGCCGTCTTTTATATTCACCGATTAAAGAATTGTCGATTTTGTCGAATATGTTTTTATCTTTTACTTCCCAAGCAGATTTTACGCTTGTTACTTGTTCTGCCCAGGTTAGGAATTGTCGGACATCAATGATATAGTTTTTAATAGTAAGATGCGATGCATTGTATATGTAAAGATAGTTTTTGAAATCTTTAATATGCCATGGATCAATATCGTTTTTCAACTTGTTGTTTTTTTCGATTTCAAAGGGCGTATAAGAAACAATCCCTTCGAGTTTTAGGTAAAAAAAGAACTTTCGGAGCGTTGATAAATATCTGTCGACAGAACTCGCCGAGGCTGAACCGCTTTTATCCTTTTTAAACTCTTCGATCGTTAGAAAATTTATATTTTGGGGTTCAAACTCACGGTTGTACTTCCCCTTGTACCACTCAATAAATTTTCTGACATCTGCAATATAATTTTTGACCGTAGTTTTTGACGAGTTACCTTTTTGGTCGAGTAAAAATTGTTTAAACTGATCGATCATAGGCAGAATAAGTTCTTATTATAAAATCTGTGAAAAACAGCCTTTAGCTTCGAGATTATACGGATTATACGGATTATTCCTGATGTTTATCGAAATAATATTTTTACCCATACAATTAGATTAGAAAGTATACACCAGCTTGTCAAGAACCTAGAGTAGTTATTAATGATATTAATTGATATGTTTTAATATATTAATTTTGATGGAATATGGTATGTGAAAACAAACACAAAATTTAATCTGATCCTCGTTTTCACGGGCAAAAATTCGATAAAAATTCTAAATATGCCATTTTAGGTAGCTTATCTAAAGATATATATCTATATCATTTATCCTATAACTTTTTTTGATACATTTATGTTATAGTTTTGGGGAAACGACACTTATTTCTAATTATTTTCGTATTTTTTGCTACTTTTATGCAATATTTTTTATAGGTTAATAAATAATTTTATTTGACAAAAAATATCACTTTTAGTGTATGAGTGCCAGGATTTATTAATTTAATGTTTGGATTGATTTAAAGGAAAAAAATGTTCTTTCGGTTTAAAAAGTTGAGAATAGTAAAGAGAATTGTCTATTCCTCGTTTTCAATTTGTAGAATTATTGCCGATATTATACAATAATTATATCAATCGAAAACTATGAAGAAGTTGCTGCCCAGGTTTTTATTGACAGTATTATTATTTAGTATTTTGATACAGTTTTCCTCTCCTTTTCTGGTTAAGGAAGCTTCGGCCCAATTTCAATATCCAACCGGAAAATTAGACGTTAATGTAACAGCTTCGGTCGGGGAATTCTATTTAAACCTCTCGGGTTGGATTTCGCCTTTTGCGAGTGTGGTTTTGACCACTTTAGACGGTGTTTTTATACGTTCTACAGTAGCAGACGCTGGAGGTAATTTTTACATATCCCAGGTTCTAATTAAAAAAGGTTTTCCCGGGTTTTGTCTTATCGCCATAGACTACCACGGCCTTGGTGAGTCCACGACATGTTTTAATTTCCCTCCGGCAAAGGGGAGTATAACGATGAAAAACATTTTCCTGCCGCCGACCCTTGGCCTTTCCAAAACAGAAATCGCAGCGTATTCGACTGTAATAGCCTTTGGGTACACGATGCCTTTTGCTACAGTAACGCTCTACTTAAGTAATGGCCAGAAATTAATCACAACGGCCGATGCAAACGGTTACTACGAATTTAAACTCGAAGGTCTAGGCCCTGGCTTATACAAGATGTATTCAAAAGCTTTTTACAACGACAAAGAGTCACTCGCGCCGACAAAAGAGATTGTTTTAAAAGCGTTGTCTTTATGGGAGCAGTTCGTGGCATTTTTAAAGATGATCGGGGATAAAATAGTAAAGTTTGTAACCTCTTTAGTGATATGGCCGCTTTTGATTGCCGTACCGCTCATTATCCTTATTATTATACTTATTTTCAAACTCTGGCCGGAGAGGTTTACTTCGATATATAACAACAAAGTCGTTATCTTTTTATTCAGAAGAGGCAAAAAGCTGCATCATTCGTGGTGGGTAGGATATTAAGACATAAGAATCAAGAAGCACGAATTAGGAATTAGGTTGTAGAATGTTTTTTCCTCTTTATGTATTTGACTCCGAGTACAGTAGCTACGATCACAAGGATTACTAGTAAAGTTATTTTCCAGGGAAACACCCAGAAATACACCGTAGCCATAAGCGGGAGGTTGCTGCCTTTTCCGTACGATCCGATCAGGGTTGCCTTGTAGCGTCCGACCATAAACTTTTGCCCGAATGTGTTTTCGTAGTCTCTCGTGGCTGTGGGGAAAATATTGAATTGATCTAAATCTTCGACGTTTACAGTTCTTCCCAAAAGGTCGGTAACTCTGACCGTGCCCACGGGTTTTATATGCAGGTCTCCTAAGTTTTTAATTTGGGTTTCGACAGTAACCGGCCCATATTCCTGAAACGGATTAGCAAAAAACTCGCTTACTGTGGCGTATTCGTTTATAGGGCCGTTCACTCCGACGTAGAAGAGGGACCCGATTTTAGTTTCGACGGCTGTTCCTGTTCCGTCAACGCCGGACGCGTTTGTAGGACTAAATACGATCGCTGCGTAGTGGCCTCCGGGGCTCGCGTCGTAAGGTACCTGGACATAATAATTTAAGATTTGTTTTTCCTGGGGAGCGATCGTGAATGAATTTGGGTAGACGCCGATCCAGGCACTGGCTGAAAATTTTTTAGATAGGGTATTAGGGGGGAGGATAACAGGTGTGCCCTTAGAATCCTCGACTATAAAATCCTGGGCTTCTACGGTGAAGGAAAGCACTTCGTTGCTATCGTTTATAACCTTCATTACTCCTTCTGTTTGTTGCCCTGGCTCAAAACTCTTCTCTACGGCCGGAGGGACAACCGTAAAAGTCCGCACAACTTCCTGAGCGTTTGTCGAAGGCGAGAATAATCCAATACTACCAATAAATACAAATACTACCAATAACCCAATTAAACAGGAAATTAATTTTTTATTTTTTAATTGACTATTCATATTATTTGTCATTCGTAATACTTATTTATTCCTTTTAGTTTAAAGCTAAAAGGTGGGTGTTGCTACATAAGTTATAACGCTTCTGTAAGTACCCGCCGGAACACTTACGTCGACTGTCGCTGCATATTCAACGCTTGTTAGACCATTTCCTGTTACTAGCGAATTTCCGATCGGTCCGGACGAATCTGAGGCCAGTGTCACAGACGTCGATTGAGTTGGCCATCCATATTTTGCGTTTGCGCCCCCGCCGGTTGTGCCTGTTCCCCAGGTAGCAGCGGAGACATCCAGTCCACAGGCGTGAATGCCAAACCACGGAGTACCTGCGGTCATAACAGTCGGAGTTGTTGAATCAGCAATCCAGAAGCCAGTTTCAGGATTAACAAGGTGGCCGCTAGAAGTTGCCGTAAGACTGTAGCCATTACTCGCGTTTGTGGTTATTGTTATGAGCTGGGCGGAAATATTTATAATTCCTCCCAAATTACCAAGGTTAACGGTCGTCGCTGCAGAGCCTATACCAGTATTTGTTACTTCTGTATTTGTACACCCGGTAGTGTTTCCGTTGTTTATAGCCGTGTTATTTGCGATCCCCTGGATCGAAAAGGTAAGCGACGGGTCGACGATCGCCTGAACCTGAACGGATTCGATAGTCGCAATTTTTACGCTCGTTGAATCTACGGGGTTACTTCCGCCGTCCTGGGTATCGATTTTTATTTTCCAAACGTCGGCTGTCGCGGTTGCTGCTTCCCCTCCGCCGGCTGCTGTTTTTGTCGGGTTGATAAGTGTTGGCACTTGGGTGTCACAGTTCGCGCCCGTTGCGCCCGAGCATCCGATCAAAAAA
>JAMCZG010000002.1 GCA_023485715.1 Patescibacteria group bacterium | reverse complement strand
TTAAGCTCCTTTTTCTTTATTTTTGGAGGGAACGACCCTAATTTTTTCGAGATAATTTCACTTTTGGAATATCCCGTTAGCTCTTCTGCCCTTTTATTACAATCGACGTATTTATCAAGCTTAAAACTATAAAGAATAATCGCATCATTACTACCTTCAAATAAAGCCTTATATTTACTTTCGCTTATTTGTAATTTTTTTTCTGCCTTTTTCCGTTCGGTAATATCCATTACGTAGCTTACAAGCCTAAATGGTTTTTGTTGAAGTAACGATCCTCCTATTATTACTGAAACACGACTTCCATCGCGCCTAATATATTCTTTTTCGAATGGCACTGATACTCCTTTATCTAAAAGTTCTGCAATGCCTTGTTTGGAGAAACGAAGCTGTGCCTGCGGGGTCATATGAAGCCAATTCACTTTTCCCTGTTCCAAATCTTTCCTTGTATAACCGACGATCTTTAAGAACGCATCGTTTGCCTCCAAAACTTTCTCCATATCCGATATCGTAATACCAATAATATTGTGCTCGACCATCTGGCGATACTTTTCTTCGCTTTTCTGAATCGCCAATTCTATATTTTTACGTTTGGTTATATCCCGACCGTATAAATTGGTGTAATCCATATTTTTTATGGGCGCGACGACAAGAGAATAAATTACATCCCCTGTCGCAATTTCAGTCTCTATAAGATTCCCAGAAGACATGGCATCTCTTACGAGTTTTAAAATTGACTTGGGCACATTTTGGCCGACACGGCAACCCCAAAATTCGAGTAACCGAGAACTACTAGAGTTTGCATAACTTAAAATTCCAGTCTTATTTACTCGTAAAACAGGACTCGGGTTTTCCGAAGGAAACTTTGCAAGATTGTTTATTACTTCTTCCGCGCGCTTGCGGTCGGTAATATCCTGCACCATGCCTAGTGATTTAATAATTTTTCCCGACGCATCCTTGATGTGTTCACATTTTTCGTGGACAAAACGGATTTCTCCGGTTGATTTCCTAATCACTCTGTGTTCGATCTCGTAGTTGTCTTTACTTTCGCGTATCGAACTTAAATAAGCGTCATCAACTGCTTTACGATCCTCGGGATGTACTGCTTCAAGAAATGCGCTGTAGGTTGCACCAAATTTTTGTGGTCTGAGACCAAAAATCCGGTACACCTCATCTGACCAAGTAAGACGATTGCTCAAAACATCAAGTTCCCAACTCCCAAGACGAGCAATTTCCTGAATTTTGTTGAGCTTTTTAACGTTTTCTCTCAAGTACTCTTCCATCCGTTTACAGTCAGTAATATCACGGAAAATACCCAGGATAAATTTCTTATCGCCGATCGCAATTATTGAACCACTGATATTAACAAGCACGATCTTTCCATCTTTTCTAAGAACCTCTCCGTCATAATCAGATAAGTGCCCTCTTCTTGTGTGGGTTAAAAACTTTTTTTTATATTCGTTTTTTTTATTTAACGGGTGCAATTTTGACTGGTGCATCCCGAGGATTTCCGATCGAGTCCGACCCACGAGCATCTCCCCTTTTTTGTTAGTCTCAATAATCTTTCCTGTTTTTACATCCGCTAAAAATGCTGCGTCGTTAATATTTTCTAGAAGATGGTGGTATTTTTTTTCGCTGTCTTGCAATGCTTTTTGCATCATTAAACGCTTTCTACCCTGAGGCTCCATTTTTCTATTAACTCTCTAATACATTTAAATTTCTGTTAGGTATATAACAAACCCTATTTACAACTTATTATTTCACTGAGACCTTTTACGTCTTTTATTTCGATTAAGTGATTTTCGTAGGAAATTATCTTTTTTTTCCATAGTTTTTTTATTTCGAGGGATACTGTTTCCCTAGACAAACCAGTGATCGTAGCGATATCATGATGGGTAAACCAATAATCTATAACAGTTTTCTTACCGTGTTTTCTCCCAAATTTATTAACTAAATCTAAAAGTGATACAACGATTTTACCCATCGCGTCGCAAAACGCCATCGATTCGAGCTTTTTAAGAAGGCTTGCCGAAAAAACAAGTATTTGCTGCTCTAATTCGTAAAGCGCCGTGATATTATTCTTAATTTCTGTTAAAAATTTCTCTTTCGGCGCCCTATAAACCTCAACCGGAGTTAGGGATTCATAATAATACCCATTGGAAAGTTCATTTATCGAGGATAATATTGGAAAAACCGAGGATGGGCCAAAAATATTTAAAGTTAACTCTATGCCTTCACTTGAGATAGCGTATTGTCTTACATATCCTTGTTTAATATAAAAAATTCCACCGGACTCATCACTTGGGCGAATTATTATTTCTCTTCTTCTGTAAAGAATTTGCTGATCGAATTGGGAAAAAGAATTAAAAAGCTCCGGTAATTTTTGTTGCATTTTAAAGCATTTACTTACCCTAGCCTAGATGATTATAGCACTTTTGTTTGTAACTACTATTACAAATATTATGTAATTCAAATCGCTGTAATTGTTTTTAATCTAATCTAGTATTTTTAACAGCATGAGAGGAAAAAGCATCATAACATATATCCGCGGTCCTTAACCCCAGAAAAGAAATTATATAAAAAAATAAAAAGGAGAACGAATGCAAGACATAAAAAATGATTTTGTAGCCGAATCCATGCATAGTTTTCTCACTCTTCCGGGTGAGAAAATTTTAATTGTTCAAAGAAAACACATTTTCACTCTTCTTCTCCCTCTTTTCATCGCAGGCATATTGGGCCTTGCTTCTATTTTATTTTCTTTTTTTGGAACATTTATTTTATTGAATTCTCCGCTTATCGCGATAATAAGTACTGTCACGCTCTTTGTGGTTTCGACTAGTGTAACCACCAAAATCACGGTAGATTGGTATTTTCATTTATATGTAATCACCAATCGAAAAATTGTTGAGGTTTACTGCACTCCACTTTTTTCACACGTTATTAACGATATTTTACTCGACCAGGTAAGATGCACGGAAATCGATATAAAAATGCAGGGGGTAATCAGAGAGGTACTTAATATGGGAGACGTCGTTTTTACTTTCGACAGACCGACGCATCAGGAAGAAATTATTTTAACCGACATAAAAAATCCGCGAGAAATAGGTATTTTTTTGGGAGATGTTTTAAGTTCGACAATTCGGCAATCCTCATCGACTACATGGCACCAATCCAAAGACAATCCTAATAAATTTAGATTTACGGAAGAAATTTTTCCGAAGAATTCTGTGGGGTTTAATTAAATGATATCTTTACTATTCTTTTTGAACTTTCTTTTTCTGTTTTTAGTTATTGTTACCCTATTGTTTAATTGGATCTACGCAAGACAAACGGAAAAAGCAAAGCAGGAATTTGGAATAACACTGCCACTTTTTGTCGAAAGATTGATAGGGGCAAATGTTGTCATTCCTGTCTTTGCAGGAATACTTATAACTTTTTTAATTATTATTCAGGTGATCTAAATAATTTGTAATTAGGCTAACAAGAATCGCGTAATTTTATTCACAGAATAAAATCGTTAAATAATTTATCGTAAATAGCTGAAAGGAGATTATGAACAACAAAATATACCAAGCGCCCGTTATTTCTTCCTGGCCCATTCCGATTACATTTACGGAGGCCTTTTCCAACGGAAAGAAAAAAAGAAATAACAAAAAAAGAGACGGGATATTAAGCTCTTTTTTAGCTATTTTCAAAAGTTCACCGAACACTATTAATCTTTAGTTGTTGTCTGGACTGCAATACTTTATAATCACTTCGTGAAGACAACAATAATTTTAGCGAGACATGGTCAGAGTGTGTGGAATAAGAAAAGAGTTCTTCAAGGCTGTACCGATTCCTCGTTAACCAAGGAAGGGATTAAACAGGCCGAGGCATTAGCTAAAAAGATTAAAAATATGGGCGTCACTAAGATCGTGAGCTCAAATTTAAAAAGAGCTGTCCAGACGGCAGAAATTATCGCCAAAGAAGTCGCCCTTAATTTTGAAAAATATCCCCGCCTTAACGAAAGAAGTTTTGGAAAACTAGAGGGAAAATCCTGGATAGAAATCGAAAAAGAGTTTGAAGACATGTCTAAGTTTTTTTTACAAACCCCAGAAGGCGGTGAAAGTCAAGAAGATTTTACCAACCGCGTTACGGGTGAATTTAAAGCAATTATTTCGAAAAACTACGGTCAGACACTTTTATTGGTTTGCCATGGAGGG
>JAMCZG010000054.1 GCA_023485715.1 Patescibacteria group bacterium | reverse complement strand
TTGAGTGACATCTTGCGATAATTTTCCCCTCTACTACTCCTTGTATAATTTGCCTAAACTGTTGCCTCGGCAATAATTCTTTTAATTTTTCTGTTTTTTCCCTCGCCTTGTAAGTTACTTCGTCTTTATAAACATATTCCGATAAAACATCGATCGGATTATCGTTAATCTTGATTTCCAAGTTTATAAGGTCTGCATTTCTAAAACCTGTAAACTCGTAATCCACGCTCGCAAATCCCGAAGACGCAGATTTTAATTCCGAAGACAACCCCCGTATAAACATACTATATGGAAGTTCATACTCTAAAACTGCGTAAGTATCGTGATACGAAGTATTAATAAGCCTCCCCTTTCTTCTTTGGCAAACGGACATAATATTTCCGATAAAATCAACCGGAGAATAAATCAATAAACTGATATAAGGCTCGAGCATCGAACCGTCTGGATTTTTTTCATATAAAACCTGAGGAATCGTTAAAAGCGGCTCCACCTTTTCTTCTCTTCTTAATCTTTCTTTTATAATTTCTGCGTGCAAAAGACCTAAAAAACCGACCCTAAACCCGCTGCCCAGAAAAGATGAATACTCCTCGGAAAAAGTAAGCGACGCGTCTTTAAGAGTAAGTCTAAACAGTCCCTCTTTTAAGCGGGCAAAATCGTCTGCGTTTTTGGGATAAACACCGAAAAAGACCATTGGTTTTGGTTGTTTATAGCCCGGCAACTGATCAACGTTTGCATCCGACAATGTTATCGTGTCGCCGACTCTGCATTCGCGAATATCTTTTACTCCGGTAATTACATATCCAATCTCACCTGTTTTGAGTTCCGGCGATGAATAAAGAAATGGAGAAAAATAACCGACTTCCGTAACTTGGGTATAAGTTTTTTCCTGAATAAGTTTTATTTTCTCGCGTTGTCTTATATTTCCGTCGACGATTCTTACAAACGCGATTACACCCCTGTGTTCGTCGTAAACAGCATCGAAGACAAGCGCCCGAAGCGGTAACCCTGCATTCTCGGTAGGCGGAGGAATATTTTTAACAACTTTTTCCAAAACCGCTTCCACATTTTCTCCGGTTTTTGCCGAAATATACAAAATTTCTTCTTCGTTAAAACCGAAAATTTTACACATCGCAAGGGCCGTGAGTTTAGTTTGGGCGTTTGGCATATCAATCTTATTTATGACCGGGATTATAGAAAGGTTTTGTTTTTTCGCCGCGTTAAAATGCGCCACCGTCTGCGCCTGAATCCCTTGTGTAGCGTCGACCAAAAGAATCACTCCTTCGCAACACGCAAGAGTCCGGGATACTTCGTAAGAAAAATCAACGTGTCCTGGAGTATCGATTAGATTCAATATATAACTGTTCCCACCCGAGACGTAATGCATCCTCACCGGCGCAAGTTTTATTGTAATTCCGCGCTCCCTGCTTATCGGGTTCTGGTCTAAAAACTGTTCCTTCAATTTATCTTTCGAAACTGTTTTTGTGATCTCCAAAAATCTGTCCGCGAGGGTCGATTTGCCGTGGTCGATATGCGCCACGATCGCAAAATTTCTAATATTACTTTCCATACTGAAAGATTATAGCAGACTACGAGGCTAAAATCATGGATTGACGCGCGTCCCGTCGATTGTTTCTTCGCTTTTTCCGAGTATCTCTCTCCAGCCGCTTACTTTTCTGAACAAATGAATAAACATACTCGCTTCTTTAACATCAAATAGCCAGGTAAGAAGCAAATAAAAGCTGAGTCCGGCAAAGCTCGATATTCCGGTTAAAAATAGAAGATTTATCGTTTTTGTCGTGTCAAAAACCAGCTGGTCTAAAAGTTTAATCGGAATATACAACGCAAAACCGCTTAAGAAACTCGCAAAACTAATTTTTATAAACGGCATTATTAAAGATTTCCGATTAAATCCCTTAATTTTTATGTCTAAAAAAGCGAGAAGTGCGATTAAATTTATTACTGCCCCGATCGAGGTTGCGATCGCCACGCTTTCGATGCCAAAATGGTATACGAGAATAAATAAGGCGTTTAGCAAAAGCATTAAAACTGTTGTTATGCTTCCGATAATAAGCGGTGTTTTCGTGTCGTGGAAAGCATAAAAACCGCGCGAAACCAAATAAATAAGGGCTTGGGCGAAAATTGAAAGCGATAAGATTGCAAGCGCCTTTCCGGTCAGAAGCGTTGCATTCCAGTCAAACTGTCCTGCGCCGAAAAATAACCGGATAATCGGTACCCTTAAAACTACAAAGATAACAGAAACTGGAATTATAAGATACGCTATTTGGTTAAAGCTCGTCGTAAAAGTCGTTTTGAATTCCTCGAGTTTTTCTCTTTCTCGGGACAAAACCGGAAACGCCGCCTGGGCTATTGTTTGACCAAACAGCACAACAGGGGCAAAAGCCAAAGTCTGGGCGTAGTCGAATATTACGTAATTTCTTCCCGGAGAAGACAAAAAAGAGATGAGCGTAACTGTCGCGATCGTCCCGAATTGAAATACAGCGATCGAAATAGTCCGCGGCCACATAAGTTTTACGACTTCCAACACTCCGTCTTCTTTTATATTTTTTAACGACGGCCTAAAAGAAAATCCGACCTTTTTACTCATCGGTAGTTGCACGATAAGAAATATAAACGCGCCGATAACCACGCCGATCGCTGCGGAATATATTCCAAAAACCGACGAAAAAACAACTATTCCGATTATTATTCCAAAGTTATATAACGCCGCAGCTATGCCTGGGATAAAAAAATGGTTATAAGACTGTAAAATCGCTGAAAAAAATGTCCCGAGTATAAAAAGAAGTTGTCCGAAAATAATGACCCTCATAAGATCACTCATTAAAATCATCTCTTTTTCCGTGAATCCTGATCCGAGGTTAAGCACGTTAAGGAAAAATGGCGCGAAAATAAATAAAATTAAGGACAAAACGAAAAAAATTCCAAAGCACAAGACCAGAAGCGTCGAAGCCATCGTATGGGCTTCTTTTTCTTTTCCCTTGTTTAAGTATTCTGAAAAAACAGGGATAAAAGAGGACGACAACGCGCCCGCGATAATAAGCTGAAACAAGAAATCCGGAAGTCTCTGCGATGCAAGATATACCCCTAAAGTATCCGATGCCCCAAAAATACTGACTAATAATCTTTGTCTTACAAGACCGAGCAATTGTGACAAAATTATCGTCAACATGATAATAAAAGCGGCCGATAAAATATTCGTTTGTCTTGCCAAAAGTATACTGAGGCCTTTTCTTAAAAAATCCTTAGGCATTGTATTTACCAGTATAGCATGATAAAATAATGCTATGCCAGTAATAAAATCAGCTAAAAAGAAATTACGACAAGATAAAAAAAGGGAAGAAAAAAACGCAAAAATCAAAAAACTTTTATCAGATAATATTAAAAAGGCAACCAAAAAACCTTCTGAAAAAACTATAATATCTGCCGTAAAAGTAATCGACAAGGCAGCGAAAAATAAAATTATTCATAAAAATAAAGCCGCACGTATAAAGTCGCGACTTTCGAAATTAATACCGGCAAAAAAGACCGTAAAAACTGCAACCGAAAAACAATCAAAACCCAAGAAAACAAAATAATCGACTACCGCTAAATTTTAAACCCCAATGATTATCTTTTTGATATAATCACTCTGTGATTACGACGATTATTTTTGATTTATCGGAAGTATTTCTTTCCGGTATGCGGGGCGTCGAAAAAAGAATAAGCAAAGCTATTAAAGAGGAAATAACATCCCAAATGTGTTTTGAAAACGAAACAGAACAGTTGTTCCATGGAAAAATTACTGAAGAAGAATACTGGAAAAAAGTAATCAAAAAATATAAATGGAACATCACTACAAACAAACTAAAAATGCTTATTCGCGAAAACATGGTCGAAATAGATGGCACAAGAGAAATTGTCGAAAAACTTAAAAAAAATGGGTATAGACTCGGATTATTATCCGTTCACGCAAAAGAATGGGTCGAACATTGCGAACAAAAATTTAACTATCACAACTTGTTTCATTCAACTATGTACTCTTTTGAGGTGGGCGTATGTAAGCCGGAATTAAAAGCATTCGAATTAATTCTTAAAAAATTAAAAGTAACCCCACAGGAATGCGTTTTTGTCGATGACTGGCTAAAAAATATAGAGGCTGCAAAAAAATTAAATATCAATACTATCCATTTTCAGAACCCGAATCAATTAAAAACAGAATTATTAAAATTGCAAGTTAATTTATAATTACACCATGAAAAAAGGTATAGATTTTATCGGAGTGTCTGCCGGAGCAATGATTTTTAACGATAAAAATGAACTGTTTCTCTCTAAGAGAAGTAAGAAAACTTCTAATGAAAGGGGTTGTTGGGAAACTCCAGGCGGGAGCGTTGATTTTGGAGAAGCTCTTGAGGAAGCCATAAAAAGAGAAATTAAGGAGGAATATGGAGTTGAAATATATATTATTGAACAGTTCCCTGCAGCCGACCATTTAATACCCAAAGAAAAACAACACTGGATAGCTACTACTTTCTTAGCAAAAATTAAAAAAAGCCAAACGCCCAGAATATTAGAACCCCATAAATGTGATGGAATAGGATGGTTCAAATTAAATAAACTCCCAAAACCTCTCTCGATAATCACAAAACTCGACTTAAAATACTACAGAAAGAGATTTAAAAAGTAAATTTATAATTACTCCTATCCACTTTGACAAAAATTTAAAAACCTCATAGACTAAACTTAGCACCAAATTTTTGGTGTTACTTAATATTGGTATGGCAAAAACGCCGTCGATCAATTTGTTTAGAGACCGTAAGAGTCTTTTAGAAAAATTCATAACCTGGGCATTAACGATCGGACGCTTAATCGTAATCGCAACCGAAGTAATCGCGCTTTCGGCCTTTTTATACCGCTTTTCGCTGGACAGACAGTTGATAGACCTTCACGATAAAATAAAACAAAAACAGGCAATCGTTTTAAGTTGGAAGGAAAACGAAGCAAAATACCGTGATCTCCAAGAGCGCCTCCTTCTTGCGTCGAAATTATCCAGTACAGGAGAACAGACTATTGAATCTTTTGACGAAATAATCAGCATAACTCCTCAGGATTTTCTGATATCGAACTTGACATACTCGCAGGAACGGATAAAAATCGATGGCGATGTCGGATCAGTAACTTCCCTAAGTTCCTTTGTAAAAGCTTTAAAAAAGGAGTTAAATCCCGAATCTGTGAGTATCGAGAAGATCGAAAATAAATCATCAAGCGGAGTTATAACGGTAAGCTTATCGATTAAACTAAAAAAGAAATAGATATGATCTCTAATAAAAATATTCTTAAAAACCTGCAAGAAGCAAAATATTTTAAGGTAATATCGAGTACTTTAAAACAGGAAAAGGCCCGCGCTTTTACGACGATCGCTTTTACTCTTATCGCAGTTTCCGTATTCGGCTTGTTTGCTATAAGTCCCACACTTTCTACGATATCCAATCTTAAAAGGCAATTAGCCGATAACCAACTCGTTGATCAAAAATTAACTGAAAAGATAAATAATTTAGCCAGTCTTCAACAAAAATATAGTTTAATGACCGACGATATTCCAGTAATTTTATCCGCGATCCCTCAAAATCCGATGATCCCAATATTGACCGGACAAATTCAGGCAATCGCAGATAATTCAAATGTAAGTATAAAAAGGCTGCAGGTTTCGTCTGTCGAAATTTCCAATTCCAAAAAAGAAGCGATTAATTATTACTCTTTTAATTTTTCTCTCGATATAAGAGGAACCTACGATAATATTAAGAATTTTCTGTCTGTTTTAACCGATTTTGACCGGATTATAACAATCGACACGCTGTCTCTTTCTAAGGATTCTTTAAATGAAAACGATCTACAATTGAATTTAAAAGCTAAGGCATATTTTAAAACCTAATATGAAAAGAAGGGAGATAATAATTTTACTAGTTTCGTCTGTAGTTGTTGTTTTATTTTGGATAATATTTAATGTTTACCACAACGCTGTAACATCAACTATACCCGAAACGATTAGTGTCCAGATATCTACGATTAGCCCTAATTTCGATACAAAGACGATCGATATGCTCAAAAAAAGACAACAGATAACGCCCGTTTTTGAATTTAAAAAAGGACTTTCGGAAAATTCTTCCGCAACCAATTCGTCTGCTATTATTACTTTAACACCGACACCGTCAGTTTCTATACAATTAGAGTCTCAAGTTACACAAAGCACACAAGGAGCAAGCGTATCACCATGAAAAATAATCTTTGGGACAAAAAAATTCCCACACTTTTAGGAATATTTATGATCGCGATCGGCATTACAGTAACTTCGCTCCTTGTAAGAAACGGTACAATTTTTGTGAGCAAGGCATCTCCGACCAACACGCCAAAGAATATAAGGATCGCTAATGTTTCAGAAATGTCGTTTACAGTGTCTTACGAAACGGACGCGAGTGTTTTGGGATCTATTTCTTACGGTGAATCCGCTAATTTAGGCTCCACGGAGCTGGACGCAAGAGATCAGCAATCCGGAAATGTTGCACCCTATAAACTCCATTATTTCACTGTTCGTGGACTCAAGCCCTCGACAAAATATTTCTTTAATATCGTATCCGGACAAGACATGTTCCAAAACAACGAAACTCTTTTTGACATAACGACAGCGCCAAATATCAGTGCCTCTCCATCCCAACAACAGCCGATCGTCGGAAAAGTAATCATGCCCGACGGTACAAATCCCGCTGAAGCAATCGTATACGTAACAATTCCGGGCGCGCAAACAACATCGACATTGGTAAAACAGGATGGAAGCTACATAATCCCTTTAAACGCTTTGAGAAATTCTAACCTACAATCTTTTTTCCCAATTTCAAAAGATACAAAACTCCAAATGTTAATTATCGGACCTGGGCTTGGTTCCAATATCACCGTATTCGCAAATCAGATAAACAGTGTCCCGACCGTCACTCTCTCTAAAAATTACGATTTCACAAGCGGCGATTCGCCGATTAATGTGTCGGAAGAAGAATCCTCGGCTTCTGCGAATGTCAATTTCCCATCGTTTTCTGCAAATGAGGTGTCAAATAAAAATGCCGAAATTTTAGTACCCGAAAACGATGAGAAATTTACAGACCAGAAACCTTTGTTTAAAGGGATCGCTTCTCCTGGCGCAAGTATAAAACTGATCATTCATTCCGATGAAAATATCCAAACCCAAGTCAAGGTAGACAGTAAAGGCAATTGGAGTTACCGTCCTGAAAAATCGCTTTCGCCCGGACAACACACTGTGTCGATAATTGCACCCGACAAATTCGGCGTACTTAAAACTATCACCCAGTCTTTTACCGTTTACGCACAAGGCTCCCAGGTTACCGAATCGGCAACACCGTCCGCAACACCGACGATAAGAATAACCTTATCCCCGACACCTACCACGATTTTACTTTCCCCGACGCAAACGCCATTACCGACTCTTACTCTTGCCCCAACCCCGACTATTGCCCAAGCCCCTGTCGCATCTGCGACCCCGACTGTTACACCTGCAAAACCGGGCAATTCATCTGCTATAATCGTTGCTATCGCGGCGATTGCAACAAGCGCTATCGGCGTTTTATTATTCCTCGTAACCCGCGGTACTATTAGTTTATGAAAATCGCGATAATCGGCGCTGGAATCGAAGGATTATCAATTGCCTTAAATTTATTAAAATTAGGCTTCGACGTAACAATTTTTGAAAAGTACGATCTCCCCGGCGGACTTGCTTCGGGATTTAAAGAAAAAAATTGGCGCTGGACACTCGATAAGTATTACCATCATTTTTTTACAAACGACAAAAGCGCATTAAATTTGGCCAAGGAAGTGGGGCACGAAGTCTTAATAATACGTCCCAAAACTTCTGTTTACATCGACGGTAAAATTTACCAGCTCGACTCTCCTTTAAAAGTATTAACTTTCCCGAAATTAAATATATTTGAAAAAATAAGAATGGCTTTTGTTTTGGCATTTTTTAAATTCAATCCTTTTTGGAAAATGTTTGAAGATGTAAATACCGTAGATTTCTTACCGAAAGCTATGGGTAAAAAAGCGTATGAAATGATTTGGAAACCCCAACTAATCGCAAAGTTCGGAAACTTTTCAAAAGATATTTCGTTGGCTTGGTTTTGGGCGAGGATAAATAAACGGACTACAAAACTTGCCTATCCGAAAGGCGGATTTCTAGAGTTTGAAAATACAATTCTAAAAAAAATTAAAGGACAAAAAGGGAATATCCTTTTCCAAAATAACGTTAGCGAAATAAATAATATCGATGGAAGAATTATAGTAAAAACAGATAATAAATCGTATGAGTTTGACAAAGTTATCGCAACACTCGCGTCTAGCCAATTTTCAAAAATCGTAAAAAATTTACCCGACGATTATCAAAAAAAGACCGAAAAAATAAAAGTGCTCGGGGTATTAAATTTAGTATTGAGACTTAAAGAAAAATTCTTTAAAGATAATACCTATTGGCTAAGCATTTGTGATAATTCATGGCCGATAATGGCAATCGTAGAACACACAAATTTTGTCGATAAAAAAGAATACGGAAACGAACATCTTTTATATCTCGGAAAATATCTGCAGACAAGCGATGATATGTTTTCAAAATCCAAAGACGAACTTCTAAAAATTTGCGACCCGTTCCTTAAAAAAATTAATGAAAATTACAGGGAAACGATAATCGACTATCGTTTGTTTAAAGACCAATTTGCACAGCCTGTCGTCGACACAAATTACAGTAAAAATATTCTACCTTTTAAAACTCCGATTGAAAATGTTTATCTTGCTAATATGGAGCATGTATACCCTTGGGATCGCGGGACAAACTACGCGATATTAATGGGAGAAAAAATAGCAGGATTAATCAAAAGAAATGAAATTTAAAACAAAAATCAATAATTTGAATTGGGATAAAATAATATTGATAATACTTTTGTTAAGCGGAGCATTTTTAAGATTTTATAATTTGAATTGGGATCAGGGCAACATGTTCCACCCCGATGAAAGGAACATCGCAAATGCCGTTACAAAAATCTCTTTTTTTAAACAATTAAATCCCGACTTCTTCGCATACGGTGGTTTTTCAATTTATTTAATCCGCGCAACAGGAGACGTACTGGTAAGAATAACCAATAATCCTGTATGGATTCACGACTGGGGACATATTAATTTAATCGCAAGATTCTATTCCGCACTATATTCTACGATTACCATCCTTTTTTTATACCATCTCGCAAGAAAAGTCTTTAATGAGCGCGTCGCCCTAATCTCTGCTTTTTTCTTTACTTTTTCTGTTTCTTCCATACAAACCTCCCATCTTGGGATAACCGAAAATTTTCTTACGCTAACCGTTGTTTTAATATCCTTATTATCATTAAATATATTCCAAAAACCAAGTCTTAAAAATTATATTATCTGTGCTATTGTTACAGGAATTGCTATTGCTGCAAAAACAACAGCAATATCCTTTTTAATATTCCCGGCGACCGCTTTTCTTATAAATCTCGTCCTTTATAAAAAAGATTTCAGCAAAAAAATTCTGATGTTTCTTTTTTATTTAATATTAAGTTTATGTATTTTCTCGATATTTTCTCCGTACACATTTTTATCATGGAATAAATTCCTTGAATCGATGCGGTATGAATCAGGAGTGGCACTCGGAACTTTACCCGTCCCCTACACGCTTCAGTTCACAAATACGTCTTCTTATTTATTTCAATTCATAAATCTTTTTTGGCAATTAGGCCCGATTACACTAATTCTTCCTTTAGGATTAATTTTTGTTTTTATTAAACTGATAAAAAACAAGGATTTTAAACTTCTGATTTTATTGTCCTTTCCCGTAATTTATTTTTTGTACGTAGGTATGTGGCATACAAAATTTATAAGGTTTATGATGCCCGTTCTGCCTTTTCTAACTATATTTGCGAGCTATTTTTTATACGTGGTTATAAAAAGAACAAAAATTGCCGGGAAATTTTTATTATGTCTTTTTGCATTAACAACGATTTTTTGGGCATTTGCTTTTTTTTCGGTCTACACCAGAGAACAAACACGAATTTCGGCTTCCAAATGGATCTATAAAAATATTCCGAGCGGAAGTAAAATTTTAGGAGAGCACTGGGATGATGGCTTACCTGTCTCTTTAAAAAATTATTCCCCCGCCCAATACCAAATCAAACAGCTTACGATTTATGACGCTGATAATCTAGATAAAATTGATTATTACTCAAACGAATTATCTTCTGCCGATTATATTGTTATTAATAGCAGACGATTATACGGCACCCTTATTCACCTGGATAAAAAATATCCGACCACAAGTAAATATTATAAATTATTGTTTAACGGAAACCTCGGATATAAAAAAGTGGCTGAATTTACTTCCTACCCCTCGATCTTTGGAATTACAATAAACGATGATTCGAGCGAAGAAACGTTCCAGGTCTATGATCACCCAAAAGTAATAATTTTTAAGAACACGCAACGCTTAATATACGACGATATTAAAAATCAGTTTTAAAATAATGTTAGCAATAGTTTATTTCATAATTACATTTCTTTTCGGGATAATTATCACTAATTATTTTTTTAGGCAAACATTTAAAAATAATAAACTGCAAATCGCTTCGGCATTTATCCTTGGTAATTTTTTTTCTACTTGGATCATTTTTGTTTTTTCGCTTATTTCTTCTTCTTTTTCTAAAGGCATTTATTTGGGATTTATCGAAATTACTATTTTTTGTTTTATTTCATATATTTACAATCGAAAGATTTTTTTCATAACTAAACCTTCAAAATCGGATTTTATCTTTTATGCTGTAGTATTTTCTTTCAGTTTTTGGATAATGGAAAAAACATTGGGATATCAAGGCAATGGAGTAATTAAAATAGGCGCTGACGTATGGGGAGATTTTGAGATGCATCTACCTCTTATTCGCTCATTTTCATGGGGGAATAATATGCCTCCTAGCTCGCCGTTTTTTCCAAACTTAAATCTTTCATATCATTTTCTTTTCGACTTTTGGGCGGCAATTTTAGAGTTTTTAGGATGGCCGTTAATATTTTCGATTAACACTATTAGCATTTTCTCCTTTTTTTCTCTTATTGTTTTTATTTATGAGCTTCCGCAAATTATATTTAGGAAAAGTGTTCTACTCGGATTACTTTCCGTTATTCTTTTCTTGTTCAATAGCTCCCTTGGATTTTTAGATGCTATTAATAAATTAAAACCAAATAGTATATTAGAATTTTTAAGAAAAGTGTGGATAAATGATCATTATTTGTCTGTCGGTCCTTTCACGGATGACAAAGTCAGTATTATGTGGAATCTCAATGTTTATGTTAATCAAAGACATTTTATCTACTCTTTAGCTTTGGCCTTAATACTTGTTGCTGTTTTATATGATCTGACTATTAAAAAAAGTAATTATCGTGAATTTATTATAATGGGCATTATCTGGGGACTCTTCCCTTTTTGGCAATCACATATTTTTATCAGCATAGGACTAGTTTTTTTCGCGCTAATGCTTTTCGTTAAAAAAAATATTAAGCAATTTATCTTATTTTTTGTAATAGGTATCATAATTGCTTTTCCACAAGTCTTTTGGCTCGCAAAAGATGTTCAAAATTCACTTACTTTTAACCCCGGCTACCTATCTCCACGTCCTTTAACAACAATCAACTTTATTTCTTATTGGATATTTAATTTGGGGTTGTCACTAATAATAATTTTGTTAGGATTTTTTATCGCGAATCGAAGACAGAAATACTTATTCCTTTCTTTTGCATGTATTTTTTTAATCGCAAACCTTTTCCAGTTTAATAAAGAAATGTTCAATAATCATAAATTTTTTAATTTCTGGATCATAATTGCAAATTTTTTTAGCGCATTTTTTCTTATTCATCTAATTAAGAAAAAATATGGATTAATTTTATTTCCTATTATTCTTTTTCTATTAATTTTTTCTGGGATTATTGATTTTTCAGTTATTAAAAATCAACCCTATTATACAATAACCGATTTTCCAAAAAACTATATTGTTGACTGGGTTAAAGAAAATACAGCATTGGACTCTGTTTTTCTAGTTCCTCAAGATGAAATGTATCACCCGATAAGAATGGCTGGAAGAAAAACATATTTATTCCGACCGCGCTATGCATGGGCGTATGGTTATGACGTAACTACCAGAGATCAAATTATCCAAAAAATATACAACGCTGACGAACCAGACCAAACTAAGTCCATTATCGAAGCGCAGGATATCGATTATATTATAATTCCAAAACAACAGTCACAAGATTTACCCCTAAGAATTAACTATCCATTTTTTAGAAATAATTTTACGCAAGTTTTATCAACAAATGAAGTAGAGATATTAGAAATAAAAAAAGATATAATGAAATAATAAGGCATTATGAATAGTGAAAATCTATATTTTATTACTCAATGGTGGTTTTTATTTTTTTTAATCGGGATTGCTTTTTTTCCTTTTACAAAATACGCTTTCTCCAGGTTTTTCGACCGTGGGTATATTTTCTCGAAAACAATAGGTGCCGTCGTTCTGTCTTATTTAATATTTATATTAGGAGTTTTACATATTGCGCAATTTACACGGACCAACTTAATTATTCTTCTGATTGCTTCCGGATTAATAAATTATTTTTTATATCTGTATTTTGGACACAAATCGTTGAACTTAAAACCAATCATGGATCTTTTTAGAACAAAATGGAAGATATTTATTTTTGAAGAGTTATTGTTTCTTGCCGGATTATTTTTTTGGTCTTATATTAGAAACTTTCAGCCCGACATTAACGGACTCGAAAAATTTATGGATTTTGGGTTTGTTAATTCGATTCTAAGAAGCGATTATTTTCCACCGAAAGACATGTGGTTTACGCCGTTTTCGATCAATTATTATTATTTCGGCCATTTAATCACGGCTCTCTTAATAAAAATATCCGGAGTTCCTTCCCAGATAGCTTATAATTTAATGCTTTCGACTTTGTTTGCTTTTACGCTTACTACTTCCTTTTCGATCGGGGCAAACCTCGTTTATAAAAAAATTGATTCAAAAATATCGGGTCTTAAAATTCTATTCGGCGGCTTATTAACGGGTTTTCTTGTCTCGATGGGAGGAAATCTCCACCCGATTTACACCTTTTTTAAACCTTACCCGAACGAAAACCCGGTTCCTTTTTGGGAACTCGCCTTTTCACCCCAATTATTTCCTAATTCATACTGGTATCCAAACGCTACACGTTTTATTTATAACACCATCCACGAATTCCCGATCTACTCTTTTGTCGTGTCCGATCTCCACGGACACGTACTTGGCATTCCGATAGTACTGACAATAATCGCGTTATTATTAAACGAATTCCTGGGCCGGAAAATAAATATTATAAAAATTATTTTTATATCTTTTCTAATCGCAACTGCCTATATGACCAATGCCTGGGACGGCGCGATATACGCTTTACTCAGTGTTATCGTATTTAGTTTTGTCGTATTTTTAAACAAAGATCCGCTATTAAAATCAAAACTGTATGAGGTATTAAGAATAATATTCATTATTGTTGTTTCTTTTTTTATTTTTTCTCTTCCGTTTAATATCTTTTTCAAGCCGTTTGCTTCGGGAATCGGGATATTGTGTGCGCCGAAATTTTTAACCGATATCGGAAAATTAGGACCGTTTTTGTTCGAAGCGGATCATTGCCAAAAATCGCCACTTTGGCAACTTTTTATCCTGTATGGTTTTTTCTACTTTTGGGTCGCGTTGTTTTTCTTAACAATTATCAAAAAAGTGAGATTAAAAATTGAAAATCTATCAATATCCGACCTCTTTATTATTATTCTGGTCGTTGTTTCCACGCTTTTAATTATTATCCCGGAATTTATTTATGTTAAAGATATCTATCCCGCCCATTACCGCGCAAACACGATGTTTAAACTAGTTTATCAGGCATTTATCATACTTTCTATTTCTTCGGGTTATATAATTTTCCGATTAATTTCCAATCTCAATAAAAATTTAATATTGGTAGTATTGGTATTTATTGGTAGTATTGGGCTATTCTTGGTTGCAATTTATCCTTATTTTGCGATTAATTCTTATTACGGAAATCTGCAAACCGCAAAAGGGTTAAACGGAACAACATACCTTGGACAACTTTATCCGACCGATTACGAGGCAATACTTTGGATTAATGAAAACATCAAAAACCAGCCAGTAATCTTAGAAGCGCAAGGAGATTCTTATACAAACTACGCCCGTATTTCAGCAAATACCGGTCTTCCGACGGTTTTGGGCTGGACAGTACACGAATGGCTGTGGCGCGGAACGTATGATATCCCGGCTCCGAGAATAAATGAGGTTAAAGACCTATACGAGACCACTGATATGGATCTCTTAAAACAACTAATCGATAAATACAAAATAGACTATATCTTTGTCGGAGACCTCGAACGCGAAAAGTACCCCAATCTTTACGAAGATAAATTTAGCGAAATCGGCGAAATAGTTTACGAAAACGGTCAAACAAGAATCTATAGAATTAATTCTTTTTTGAACTGATATTCGGACAATTATCCGCTTTTATCTCGCAGGAGACATAATTTTGAATTCCGGAGAAGTCGTTGTTTCCGAGCTTTGGGATTAAAACCCATTGATTGTTGTAATCTTCGCTTGTCGCAGGATTTATCAGAAAACCGTCTCTTTGGGTATTTTCATCACCGATATCCAAAACGATGCTTCTGATTTTTGCATCCTTTATTTTTTGTGCTAGCCTCACAAAATCGTCAAATTCTTCCTGTTTAATATCCGTATCGATATTGTCGCTAATCGCCGAATAAAGGCTGACGACTTTTACCGGATTCAAAATTACGTCAGTCGAGAACAGTTTGTTTTTAAATGCAGCAATAACTTTCTCCTGTCTTTTGTTCCGCGCAAAATCCGTCCCTTCCTTGCCTTTGGCATGCCTGGATCTGACGAATTTTAAAACAGTTTGTCCATCCATGTGTTGCAAACCTTTATCAAAATGAATATGCACAAATCTGCAGGGAAAAGCTTCGATCATCGCAGAGCTTGTCGCAAGTTTCTGTACCTCCTCTTCTGTGTGACCGCACGCATCGCCCTCTTTACCCTGAATCGGATATTCGTAATCATCGAATGTGTTTTCGACGTCTACGTCCAACCCACCGATCAAATCGACAGCTTTTACAAAACCGTCAAAATCTACTCTGATCGTGTAATCGATCGGTTGGTTAAGGATTTTTGAAACAAGCGCGCGCGTTAATAAAATCCCTCCGCCTGTTTTTTTGCTCTCGCCGATCGAGTAAGCAGTATTAATCTTTCCGTCGATATCCGAAACCCAAAGATCGCGGGGAATCGAGACAAGATAGACGCCCTTTTTTTCTGGATCTATACTCGCAAAAATTATCGTGTCCGTTAAATTCGGTCCTTCGTGTTCTCCTCCTCCGATACCCAAAAACAGTAAATTAATATTGTGGTCTGATTTTTTAAGCGCGATGTCCCGGTTAAAAATCAATTGCAAAAGAACAGGGGTGTATTTACTTAAGGTCAAACCCGCTTTTATAAGCAAAAATGCCCCGATGATTAAAACTACAATCAGGATTTTCTTTTTACGCATTTTTTATTATCTCGAAAAACTCGAGAGGATCCAAACTAGCATTGCCCACTAAAACCCCGTCTATATTCGGTTTTTGAGTAAACTGGTTAACGTTTTTAGAATTTACGCTTCCTCCGTAAATAATATAATTCGATAAATTATTTTCCTTAATTTTTGTTGAAACCAAATCTGCATTTTCGGGAGTATCTGGATTATTTGTTCCGATTGCAAAAACCGGTTCATAAGCGATTATTTCTACTTTTTCTTGGATTTTAAAATTTTGGTCCTGGACACACAATATTGGCTTAAGTCCGAATTTTATCGCCTGTTTTATTTTCTGATTAACTACCTCCTCGTTTTCGGAGAAGTTTTGCCTTCTTTCCGAATGGCCGATAATCACATACTCAGCGAATTCCCTTATTTGTTTTCCGTTTACCTCTCCCGTATAAGCGCCCTCGTCGAATTTTGAAATATCTTGTGCCCCAAGCCTTATCGATTCATGATCTAAGATATAAGATTTAAGAAGAGGCAAGTGAATAAAAGAAGGGCATATTATTATTTCTTTATTCTTGAATCTTAAATCGTAATTCTTAAACTTATCGATCCATTCTTTTACTTCCAATTCTTTTTTATTCGACTTCCAGTTAGCGATTATGAAAAGCTTTTTCATGTGATATCATTATACGGTATGACAAACGAATTTCTCAAGGATTTAAACCCTGAACAACAAAAAGCCGTGGTGAACACGGACGGCCCGATGATCATATTGGCCGGCGCTGGAAGCGGCAAAACAAGGGTTCTTGTTTATAAAGTTATGTACCTTATTCTAGAAAAAAAAGTAAGTCCCGAAAGCATTATTATGATCACATTTACGAATAAGGCGGCAAAAGAGATGGGAGAAAGAATTAAAAGATATCTTTCTGGGAATAAAATGAAGCCGTGGGTTTCGACGTTCCATTCACTCTGCGCAAAAATTCTAAGGATCGACGGAAAATATTTAGGTATTTCGCCAAAATACGTCATCTACGACGAACAGGACCAAATCGACGCCGTAAAACAAGCTTTTAAAACTCTTGGCATCTCGACAAAAGATTATAAACCCAATTCTATTCTCGCGACGATTTCTGAAGCGAAAAATGAGCTTGTAGACGAGAAACAATATCCGCAAATCGCCCGGGGAATTTTCCAGGAGACGGCAGCAAGAGTTTATGCTTTATACCAAAACACCCTGGATGAAAATAACGCCCTGGATTTTGACGATTTAATTTTAAAAACCATAAAACTGTTTAAGAAAAATCCGGAAGTTTTAAAAAAATACCAGGAACGCTTTAAATATATCCTGGTCGATGAGTATCAGGACACAAATCACGCGCAGTATGTTTTAACAAAATTGCTTTCCGCAGAATTTAAAAACGTGTGCGTGGTTGGCGATTTTTCACAGAGTATTTACAGCTGGCGCGGTGCTGATTTTCGAAATTTGTCAAAATTTAACGAAGATTTTAAAGATGTAAAAACATTTTCCCTTTCGCAAAATTACAGGTCGACACAAAAAATACTAGACGCAGCCTCTTCTGTAATCTCTAACAATACGACCCACCCTGTTTTATCTCTTTGGACAGAAAATCCGACCGGAGACGAAGTAGTAATTTACGAAGCAAAAAACGAACACGACGAAGTCGAATTTATAATAAATCAAATATTAAACCTTAAATATTTTGACAACCAAAAGTCAGACTACAATTATTCCGACGTCGCAGTCCTTTACAGGACAAACGCGCAGTCAAGAATCTTGGAAGAAGTATTTTTGCATCAAAGCATCCCATATGCCTTAATCGGAGGAACGCGATTTTACGAAAGAAAAGAGGTAAAAGATATCCTCGCGTATCTTAGGAATATCGAAAATCCAAAGGATAAGGTCTCTTTTAAACGGGTCGAAAAACTCGGAAAAGGAAGGCTTAAAAAATTCATCGAATTCCAGTCTGCTTTTGAAAATTCCGGCAAACAAACGATCGATATTTTAGATTCGGTGGTGAAAAACACAGACTATCTATCTTTATACGACGAGAGCGATGAAGACGACAGACAAAGACTCGAAAATATTAAAGAATTAAGATCTGTCGCGATCGAATTTCCCGATCTCACTCAATTTTTAGAAAACGTCGCGCTGATCGAACAGGAATATATGCCCGATCATCCCGGGAATTTTGGACAAAAACAAAAAAATGCGATAACACTTATGACTTTGCACGCCGCAAAAGGCTTAGAATTCCCCATCATCTTTATGGTCGGGATGGAAGAGGGACTTTTTCCCCACAGCAGGTCTTTATTCGACCGGCACCAGCTCGAAGAAGAAAGAAGGTTGTGCTATGTCGGAATGACACGCGCAAAAAACAGGCTTTTTTTAACCTACGCCCGTAAAAGAATATTCTTCGGACAAAAAACATCCAATACTATGTCGCGTTTTATTTTTGAGCTGCCCAAAAATGTAATTTCAAACAACCTACATGCTCTCGCAAACGATGATACGCCGGAATTTTTATGAAAATAATAAATATAACCGAAAAAGAAAAAAAAGAATTCGATAAAATTGCGCCCCACCCCCTCCAATCCTTCGAATGGGGCGAGTTTCGGGAAAAAACAGGAGTAAAAGTAATAAGAAAAGGATTTTATAACGTAAATAAAATTATCTCGGGTTTTCAGTTAACAATCCATAAGATCCCAAAAACAAATTTAACGATCGGATATTTACCAAAAACAAACCTGCCGGACAAAGAAACAATCGAAGAACTTAAAAGAATCGGGAAAAAAGAAAACTGCATATTTATCCAGCTCGAACCGAACATCGAAATGGCAAATGATCCGGCTCTGCCGGAGAAAATTAGAAATTTGAAATTAAATCCGTCAATTCATCCGTTATTTACCAAATATACTTTTCAACTGGATCTGACTAAATCAGAGGACGAGCTTTTAAAAAATATGCATCCGAAAACCCGTTACAATATCAGGGTCGCGCAAAAACACGACGTCCAAATAATAAAAGATAATTCAGAAAGATCATTTAAAAGATACCTGGAACTCACAAAAGAAACAACGGCAAGACAGAAATTTTTTGCCCACGATGAGAAATACCATAAGCTGATGTGGGAATCATTAAAAAATCAAAAACCCGATGGACTCAGCGCTCATCTTTTTTTGGCAAAATCCAATTCAAAAATTCTCGCCGCATGGATTGTTTTTATTTTTAAAGACACTTTATATTATCCCTACGGCGCGTCATCGGGTGAGAACCGGGAAGTAATGGCGTCTAATTTAATGATGTGGGAAGTGATAAAATTCGGCAAAAAAATGGGCCTTAAAAAGTTCGACATGTGGGGATCGTTGGGCCCGGATCCCCAAAAAAACGATCCGTGGTTTGGATTTCACCGGTTTAAACAGGGCTACGGACCACGGCTCGTCGAGTTCGTCGGAAGCTATGATCTTATTATAAAACCACTGCATTACGAGTTTTATAAATTGGCAGATAAGATCCGCTGGTTAATTCTGAAAATTAAAAAATGAAAAAAGACCTTATCCCTCTTGTCGCTATTTTAGGATTTTTTTTTACAATAAAAATTGTTAACATTGGAGTCCGTCTCTCCGACACAAATATTTATCTGAACAATGTTAGTCAAATTTTCCAAGGGAAATTACTTTACAAAGATATTTTCTTTTCTAATTTCCCTTTTTTCGCTTACGTATCCTCTTTATATTATCTAATCGTCGGAAAAAATATCGAATTTTTTTACATAACGTCTGTTGTCGAGGTAATTATCATTACCTCTCTTATTTATTACATAACCTATAAAAAAATAAAAAACATTCTGGTCTCTATAACAAGCTCCGTTCTCTATATTTTTTCTTTTATTGTTCTTTCTACGTCCGACCATCAGACCGGAGTCTTTACTGCGTCGCTTTGCGGAGTTTTGGGTTTTTTGTTTCTCCAGGAAAAAAAATATTATTTATCCGGAATCTTTGTCGCCCTGTCGTTTCTTACTAAGGCATATTTTATTCCAGTCGCTTTGTCTTTTTTTACCTTTTTATTCCTTCAAAAAAACTATAAAAAAATATTAAACTTTTCCGTCTCTTTTGTCATAACTATTTTTATCGTAATCCTTCCCTTTTTACTTTTTGCCCCGAAAGAGTTTTTCGGGGATATTTTCGGGTTTTCGCTCACCCGGCCGGCAGGAATTTCCAAAGCGAATGTCGCATGGTTTTTTGCGAGCAAGGATTTTTTACTTTTTATAATATTGATTTTTAATATTTTAAATATTAAAAAAAATATTTTGTTTGGGTTAATTTCTATTTTTTCGATCGTTTTATTTTTAGGTTTTCAGGACGTTTATTATTTATATCTTAATTTTTTAATTCCTTTTCTTTGTCTTTCTTTCTACGAGTTTTATAATTTTACGACAAAGAAACTTAATTTCCAGAAAGCATTAATTCCGTCGATCGTGTGTATTTTTATCCTTATAAATTTATTTGTATATTTCTCCGGATACAGAAATTTACAAAAAATAGAAAATTTTGACCGAATAGTTAAGTTGGTACAAAAAGAAAATCCTGCCTTTTTATACGGTGTCAACGACATAACGCCCGCGCTTTTATACAAAACAAAAATCCCGTCGATAATTTTTTCATC
>JAMCZG010000048.1 GCA_023485715.1 Patescibacteria group bacterium | reverse complement strand
TCGAGTTCTTTTTTTAATTTTTCGATTTCGGAATCGATATCTTTTTGCGTTACATTTACGTTTTGTTTTTTTGCTTCCTGAAAAATAAGAGTTTTTGTTACTATCTGGTCCAATACCTGTTTTCCGGCTTGACTCTCGAGTTCGGATACCACCGAAATCCGGGTAATCGGCTGTCCGTTAACAGTCGCAGCTATAAGCAAATCTTTTTTAAGGTATAAAATCGCGAGAACAATAAGTATTCCTAAAACCAATATAACTTTATTACTCGTAATCTTTTTGAGTATCGGGCTACTTTTTCTGTTTAAATTAGAATTTTCTGAGGACAATTTTTCTGTAGTTTGCGCAGATGTTTTTTTAGTTGTCCGTTTTGTTGCGGCTTTTGCCATTTGTGTATTATAGCACAAAAATAATTTTGTCAAACACCCGATTGCTCAATCGTAAATTTTCGTTTATAATTAATGGTCAAAATTTTATAAATTTATGGACAAAATTACGGTAAAGGGCGCAAGAGAACACAATCTAAAAAACATCGACGTCGAAATACCTAAAAACAAACTTGTCGTCTTCACCGGAATTTCGGGAAGCGGCAAGTCGTCGTTGGCTTTTGACACGATTTACGCAGAAGGCCAAAGAAGGTACGTGGAAAGTCTGTCGTCTTACGCCAGACAGTTTTTGGGCGTGATGAAAAAACCCGATGTCGATTTGATCGAAGGGTTGTCGCCTGCGATTTCGATCGACCAAAAATCGACATCGCATAACCCAAGGTCTACAGTCGGTACCGTAACCGAAATTTACGATTATTTAAGACTTTTATTTGCAAGAATCGGCCACCCCCATTGCCCAAATTGTAAAAGAGAAATATCCCATTTATCAAAAGAGCAAATAACCAATTTAATCTTTGCACAAGCTAATACAAATTCTTACCCTACTAAGGGAATAAAGGCTTTAATCCTTGCCCCGATCGTTAAAGACCGGAAGGGGGAGTATTCGGAACTTTTTTTGGATCTTAAGAAAAAAGGGTATAAAAAAGTAAGGATCGACAACCAAATATTTTCGTTAACCGACGATTTTGTGCTGATTAAAACAAACAAACATTCGATCGAACTCGTAATCGACGCCGTAATTTTAAACGAAAAAACAGAGCGCTTACGGATTTTAAACGATGTCGAGCAAGCGTTAAAATTTGGGGGTGGTGAGATGATCTTTTCCGTAATAAACGACAAGGGTTTTGAAATTCCGGAAAAACCGAAAAAAATGGAAGACACATTGTATTCGGAAAAATTTGCGTGCCCGATTTGTAATATATCGATGCCCGAAATCGAACCCCGGATATTTTCGTTTAACACGCCCCACGGAGCGTGTGAAACATGCAACGGATTGGGAACTGTTTTATCGGTCGACGAGGATTTAATTTTAAACAAAAATTTAACGATCCGGGAGGGTGGAATTTTGCCTTTCCCGAATATTACAGAACAGGATACCTGGTTTTCGCGTACGTTCGACGTTTTCTGTAGAGAAAACGATATACCCCAAAATGTGCAAATTCACGATTTTTCCGAAATTAAAAAAAACGTTTTGCTTTTTGGGACAGGCGAAAAGGAATACGAAGTAATCGGTGAAAACAGGTGGGGGCGCGAAACGGTAATTTTTGAACCGTTTTACGGAGTCGATTACGAGTTCGATGTTTATAAAGGCCGAAATCGAAAAATTCATGAGGTACGAAATTTGTAACGAGTGCGAAGGCGGAAGACTTAAGAAAGATGCGCTTTCTGTAACGATCGACCAAAAATCGATTGTTGACATATCGAATATTCCTATAACAAGATGTCACGATTTTATAATCGGCTTGGAACATATTTTGGGAGACAGAGAAAAACAAATTGGAAAATTAATATTGAAAGAGATTAAACAAAGACTAAAGTTTTTACTCGATGTGGGACTCGATTATCTCACTCTTTCGCGCGGCGCCCAAACTCTTGCAGGTGGAGAGGCGCAGAGGATAAGACTTGCTTCGCAGATCGGGAGCGGATTAACCGGTGTGCTATACGTTTTGGACGAACCGTCGATCGGACTCCATCAGCGAGACAATAAAAAATTAATCGATACTTTAAAAAAACTCCGCGATATCGGAAACACAGTTCTTGTTGTCGAACACGACAAAGAAATGATGGAAAATGCCGATTATATTATCGATTTTGGCCCGGAAGCAGGAGTTAAAGGCGGAGAAATTATCGCAAAAGGGACAATCGACGAGTTAAAAAGAAACCCGCATTCTTTAACAGGAAAATACTTATCAGGTGCTAGGAAAATAGATTATTTAAGAAAAAACGACAGAAAAGATAATGACTCTGTAACCATAATCGGAGCGTCTCATCACAATCTAAAAAACATCGACGTTTCGTTTCCGCTCGATAAATTCGTCGTTGTTACAGGAGTATCAGGAAGCGGGAAATCGACGCTTATCCACGATATTTTGTATCACGCGCTGATGCAAAAAATAAGCTTCCACCACAGGGAAAAACCCGGGAAATTCGAAAACATCGACGGTTTTGAAAAAATAAAAAATGTCTTCTTAATCGACCAGTCTCCGATCGGACGGACACCCAGAAGTAACCCTATAACCTATACCGGTGCATTCTCCTACATAAGAGACCTTTTCGCGTCGACCAAGGAAGCGAAAATTCGCGGTTATAAAGCCGGCAGGTTTTCGTTTAATGTTAAGGGCGGAAGGTGCGAAACGTGCGAAGGAGAAGGGCAAATAAAAATTGAGATGCAGTTTTTACCCGACGTTTATATAAAGTGCGAAACATGCGGGGGATTGCAATATACAAAGGAGGCATTGGAAGTTTTGTTTAACGGAAAAAACATCGCAGAAATATTAAAAATGAGCGTAACCGAGGCTTTAAGCTTTTTTTCTTACGTTCCTGCGCTTTCCCACAAGCTGCAAACTTTGTCCGATGTAGGACTCTCTTACATAAAACTAGGCCAGCCGGCCCCCACCCTTTCCGGCGGGGAAGCGCAGAGGGTAAAACTCGCGGCAAATCTTTCGAAAAAAGGGAGAAACGCGATATACCTTTTGGATGAACCGACAACTGGACTCCATTTTGCCGATTTGGAAAAATTACTTTTTACATTAAGAAAACTTGTCGATATCGGGAATACTGTTATCGTAATCGAACATAATTTAGATGTAATCAAAAACGCGGATTATATAATCGACCTCGGACCCGAAGGAGGAGAAAAGGGCGGATATGTTGTCGCGACGGGAACACCGCAAGAAGTAGCCAAAAACAGTAAATCCTACACTGGACAATTTTTAAAAAGTGTTTTAGATTAGATCTATACACGATGAAAAAAATATTTATCCTTTGTTTTTTTCTTTTTTTCTTCACAATAATTCTCCCTAAAAACATCCAGGCCTCGGAAAACTTCGAAACATCTTACAGGGTTACTTACACCGTTTCCGAGGACGGTAATACTCACGCACTTTTTAATGTCGGGCTTAAAAATAAGACCAGCCAATATTATGCTCAATCATACGCGATCGACGTCGGATTTAACGATATAAGAAATATTAAGGCATACGACGGCAAAGGCGCAATTTCTCCGGTTATATCTCCGACAAAGGACGGAAAGAAAATCGACCTTACCTTTAACGAAAGGGTGCTGGGTAAAGACAATGTCCTAAATTTTAATTTATCATTTGATACAAATGATGTCGCTTATAAGCTCGGAAACATATGGGAAATTAATATTCCGGGCATTTCACAAAAAAACGATTTCTCTGATTTCAATGTCGATGTTATCGTCCCAAAAACTTTCGGAGAGCCAACCTATATAAAACCCCGTCAATCCGACAATAAATTAAGCTTTAATAAGGAAGAGCTCGGGAGATCCGGAATATCGATCGCGTTCGGGGAATATCAAATTTACGATTTTGATCTAAAGTACCATATCGGTAATACAAGCGTTCTTCCTGTAACAACAGAAATCGCGCTTCCGCCGACGACAAATTACCAGGAGGTTTTTATCGACAGCATCGACCCAAAACCATTAAACGTTGTGGAAGACAGGGACGGAAATTGGCTTGCAAAGTATCGGTTATTACCTTCACAAAAATTAAATATCGTCGTAAAAGGAAAAGCCGAAATATATTTATATCCCAGAAAACAAAAATTGTCAGAGAGAGATGCCGCGTTATACTTAAAGGAAAAAAAATATTGGGAATTGTCTGATGTTAAAATTAAGGAACTTGCAAGACAGCTTGGCACACCTCAAAAAATCTATGATTTTACCGTACAAAACCTAACGTACGATTTCTCTCGCGTTACCGACAACAAAGAAAGACTCGGTGCCAAAAATATCCTTAATAACCCGTCATCTGCGGTTTGTCTTGAATTCACGGACTTATTTATCGCGCTGGCAAGAAGTGCCGGGATCCCTGCCCGGGAAATCGACGGATTTGCGAGCACAGAGAATTCAAAACAAAGACCGTTGTCGCTTGTAAAAGACATTCTTCACGCATGGCCTGAATACTACGATAAAAATATGGAAACGTGGGTTATGGTCGACCCAACCTGGGGAAATACGACAGGCGGTATAGACTATTTTAATGTTTTAGATTTTGATCATTTCGCATTTATAATAAAAGGCCAGGAGAGCGATTATCCGATTCCGGCCGGGGGATACAAAATTTCCGGGACAAAGGATGTAAAAGACGTAAACGTAGTTTTTTCAAAAAACCCTCCGTCGCGCGCCCAAAACTTCGAAATTTCGGCTGATTTCCCAAAATCAGTTTCTTCCGGTGTCGGTATAAAAGGAAACATTACGATAAAAAACACGAGCACCGAAATACTTAAGCCTCAAAATGTTGTTGTATTGTCGGATTCTCTAACTCCAAACTCACAGTCGATTGCTTTTTCCCAAATTCCCCCGTTTGGATCAGAAACAAAAACTGTCGAATTTAAAAATACGCCCGTTTTGACAAATAAAAAGGCATTCGTTACAATTACTTCTCACGGAAGGGAAATTACCGCAAGTTTTAATATTTCCCCTTTGTATTTTACTAACTGGATAATATTAGGAGGTATTTTACTTGGAATATTTGTCATCCTCATATTTATCATTGCCACAAGAGCCCGGGATATACCTTTTTTTAAACGAAAAAAGGGAAGTGATTTACGTGGGGAAGGCCAAGAACCTCAAAAATAGAGTTTCTTCGTATTTTACAAAACACACGAAAATCGAACAAAAAACGGAAAAACTAATATCGGAAATCGATAAGGTTAGGGTAATTAAAACCCAGTCAGAACTCGAATCCCTGCTTTTAGAAGCACATTTTATCCAGAAATTTTTACCCGAATACAATATTAAATTAACAGACAATAAAGGATACCCTTTAATCAGGGTGACAATTTCGGATAAAGTACCAAAAATCCTGACGTCCAGAAACGACAACGAGAAAGATTCTATTTATTTCGGACCGTTCCCGAATCCGAATAAAATGAGACTTGTACTCCGAATAATCCGCAGGATTTTCCCCTATGAATCTGTTTTAGTCCACCCTAATACAATTTGTTTTTATTATCATCTCGGTCTTTGTCCGTGCGCGACTGTAACTGGTGACATAAAGGCTTACAAGAAAAACATCCGCTATATTATTAAATTTCTTAGCGGCGATATTATTAGAGTCGTAAGGGATTTGGAAAAAGAAAGAGACTTATACAGTAAAAACGAGAATTATGAGGACGCGAATTTAATCCAAAAGAAAATAGATGCGATTAAACTGGTGACTAGTCCCATCCACAAGCCTTTCGAATACGAATTAAATCCCAACCTAAGCAGTGATTTAAGACAGATCGAACTCGATTCGTTAAAAAATGAGTTAAATAAGGTCGGATACGCCATAGACAGGTTAAAAAGAATCGAGTGTTTCGATATCTCCAATATCCAAGGAAAAAATTCTGTCGGATCGATGGTTGTGTTTACGGATGGGGAGAAAAACTCGTCGTATTACCGGAGGTTTCGGATAAGAATCGATGGTACCCCAAACGATTTTGCGATGCTAAAAGAAGTACTCACGAGAAGGCTTAAACGCACAGATTGGGAATACCCGGATCTTATTATTGTTGACGGGGGAAAAGGACAGGTGTCTTCAGTACTTACTGTGATGGAAAATTTAGGAATCAAAATTCCCCTAATCGGATTGGCAAAAAGAGAAGAAATAATAATAACGGAAAAACTCGGTGAACTTCGCTTGTCTAAAAGTTCCAGCGCGTTAAAATTATTAATGAGAGTAAGGGACGAGTCACACAGGTTTGCGGTCTCATACCACAAAAAACTCAGGGCAAAAGCTATTTTCGAATAATTTCGTATTCGTATGGAAAGTATAAAAAGGTCGCAGGCTGATCCTCGATTAAATATTTTTGGAAATCAGAATATATTTTTTGACGATCCGCAATATTAAACGTTTTCCTTCCGTCCTCGAGGAGTTTGTCGATTCTCAAATTTGTGTAGTTAGAAATGTTATTTCCCTGTTGTGAATGCCAAAGAGAATATTGATCGGGGTCGTCGGGGATATTAAAATCCCCTAAAAAAACTTGAAAAACATCCGGGACGGTATTAACCTCTTCAATTTTTACTTCCACCCCGTTTTTATTCCAAATAGACGAAATTTCGTCGGCTATTTTTCTGTATTTTGGAAGAACTTTCATAACAAGCTTAATTTTACTCGAATCTTCCGAAGAACTAGATGCAGAAAGAAGCAAACGAGCGTGCTCGAAATCCTGGATATGTTCTGAATTCTCGATCCTGTTGGCCCATGAAACCGGCGGATAGGGGCCGTATGCCCTTTCCCCATATGTAAATTTGTCCGGAATCGTGTAGGAAAGCCCTGTCCTGATTTTTTTGTCTGACAACACTTTATCCTGGGTGTTGTAAAAAATCGTAACAAGTTTGTGATAATCAACTGTTTTTTTTACCGTTGTATTCGGGAATGCCTCAAGTGATGTATTTTTGTATTTAACGTCTGATATTCCGAGTATTTTAGATACCTCTCCCAGGGAATACGCGGTTTTTAGCGAATCGGACGAAGGATAAAACTGGTATTTCTTAATTTTAAATTTATTCTTTCTAGACGAGAGTGTTATCGATTCGACAAAGTTCCCGTTTAATTGAATATCTTTTACCGAATACTCGCCGAGACCTACGAAATTTTTCCGGAAAATAGGCGAAGAAACTGTTGTAAGAAACGGCGCGTACTCCTCTTTTAATTTGAACGCGATTACGTGGTCAGACGGCCTGTACACAGTTACGTCTTGGGAACAAGAGTCGATATTTTTTGAAGTAAATTTTGTGCCGTCAGAAAACGTTACGCCGTCTTTCAAATCAAAGATATATCCTGTTCCGTTTTCGTGGACTCTCCAGGATTTTGCCAATGCTGGTTTAATTTTGCCGTTTTCATCGACGGTTGTTAATCCCGAGGAAATATCATCAAGAATAATTTGAGGTAAACGGTCGACAGTGTATGCCCCGACTAACCCGATCGATTCTTTCTGACCGGCAGGAATCTTAGCAATTATGGTTGGAAGAACAAGGCTAACAATAAAAAAGAACCCCAAGCCTAAAAAGAAGAAAAGGACAATTCTTCTTCCCCATTTTTTGATGTACTCTCTTACTAGCCAGTAAATGAGTCTTTTCCTAATTACGACCATATTATGGATATTATCGAGGCGCTAGTTGGATAATCGATAAAACAGCAAAGAGGAATGCCAGTATTATCGTAGCCCAAACAAGAAGCCGCTCGACACTTCTTTTGCTTCTATAAAATTCTCCGCTTCCTCCCCCGAAGGACGACGAAAGACCGCTGCCTTGCATTTGGAGCAAAATCGCGCCGATAAGTAAAACCGCGACTATTATCTGAAAAATCGTGAGTATCACAAGCGTTATTATATACTTTTTGCAATTGCTTTGGCAAGCTTTTTTGAGTCGTGGTAAAGCGGGAATGCTTCGTCGATTAAGTCTTCTGACACAACGCTATATTTTAAATTATTAAACCCGTTTGGAGGAACATATTCATATTGTCGTTTGTATTTTTTCGGAATTTTAGGACTTAAATTATTGTTTATGAAAAATGAGTTAAAAACTATCGATTTGCAATGCTTTAATATCGCATCGGCGTAATCATCGATTTTAAAATCGGGAGTCTCAAAAACTTTATTCGTAACATTAACGACAAAAAATTTTTTAGCTTTTGAGTGTCTTATCGCTTTTAATATTCCGGGAACAAGAATCGTTGGCATAATTGTTGTGAACAAATCTCCCGGGCCTGCGATAATCGCATCGGCGTTTAAAATAGCCTCTATAACTTCCTTAGGAGCCATGGGATTTGCCGGCCTGATGTGAAGTTTTTCGATTTTTCCCGTAAAGCGTCCTAAATCTATATTTTCTTCGCGATAGACCTTTTCGCCGACAGAGGTCTCCGCCCATATGGATATATTCTCGTCTGTAGAAGGGAGAATTTTACCCGAAACATTAAATATTTTTTGAAGATCAGATGTCGCCTGGCTAAAATTGCCAGTGATATTTGTAAGGGCAACTAAAATAAGGTTACCGAGTTTTTGTCCTCCGAGTGACCCGTCCGAACCCCAACGGTTACCCGAAAATCGGAATGTCAGAAGATCTTTCATGTCTTTATTAACCTGTGACATTGCCGCGATACAGTTCACTAAATCTCCAGGCGGTGGAACACCGTATAATCTCCTGAGTCTGCCCGCCGAAGCGCCATCGTCTGCCATCGACACAACAACTGTTATATTGTCTGTGTGCTCTTTTAACCCTTTTATTAAATTCACCGTACCGATACCACCTCCCAAGCACACAATTTTTTTATTCATTTTCATAAGAGTTTATTTTTTCGAAAGCCAGTCGACAAACGATGCTACAAACGACAAAACGGCCGAAGAAATAATATAGGCAAAAAACACGTTCACGGAAATTTTCGGGATTACAAACCCCATGAATTTAAGACCGTTAAAAGTGAATGCCGATATCGTAATCTGAGGAATTGCGACTGTAAGAAGATAAAGGATAATTACGTTTATAAAAAAAGAGAAAGTGCCGAATGTAATAAAATTTAAAGGCAAAGCTAAAACATTTAACAACGGCTTAAGTAAAAAGATCATTAAGGAAAGCGCAAGTCCGCCGATCAGGTATGTTAGTAATCCTCCTTCGATTTTTACTCCGGCTAATATTTGGGTTAACGCCAGAAGGGAAAGCGAATTTACGATCGTGTTCCGGATCAAAGATTTCATTACTTTACGAATAAATGCTAACAAATAAAAAACACCGTGTCAATTTAAAGCTCATTACTGAATGCTATAATTCTTTTATGAAATTCCCAAATCTTTCCGAGGAAAAGGACGCATTCAAAAAAGGATACGATTTTGTGATCGGACTCGACGAGGTTGGAAGGGGAGCGTTTGCAGGACCTGTTGTTGTCGGCGCGGTTTTGTTCGATAAAAATATTTTACGCGTTGATCTTAAAAAATCATTCATTAAAGACGTCGATGATTCAAAAAAAATAAGGCCGGATAAAAGAGAATCGCTTTCTACGTTAATAAGAAATGGATTTATTCATTCGATCGCAACAATTCCTGTCTCGACAATAAACAAACACGGTATCGCAAAAGCGGCCGCGATCGGATTTCGAAAGGCGATTGAACAGATAAAAGAGTGCTCAAAGGGAAGATATTTTGTTTTAATCGATGGATTTCATATTAAATACATAAAAGATATCGGACTGAAGAACCAAAAAGGAATTATAAAAGGGGACGGGAAGTGCTTTTCGATCGCAGCCTCATCGATAATCGCAAAAGTCCACCGCGATTATTTAATGGTGTCGCTTGACAAAAAATTCCCAAAATATTGTTTTTCAAAAAACAAGGGCTACGGTACAAAAGAACACCAAGAGGCTATAAGACAACACGGGTTGTCCAAAATACATAGGACTTCGTTTAATTTACAAAAGTTCACTTTTTGAAACTTGGTCTCCGATCAGATATAATAAGCTCATGTTAAGCGGATTTTTCAGGTATCTTGGGAAAAATCAGGTAATAATGGCACTTTTTTTAGTCGTGTTCGGATGGTTTGTGTTTTCGATCAAAAATATTTTAGTCGATCTTTTTATCGCGTATATAATCGCAGTAAGCATATACCCTGTGTCAATGCTTCTTCGAAGAATAAGGATTCCTAGAGTTTTATCTGTAATACTTGCCTATCTTATATTCCTGGCGCTTTTGTTTCTATTCATTGTCCCGCTTATACCTTTTTTGGTTGCCCAGATCCAGCTTTTCTTTTCTAATCTTCCTGAATACCTCGATAAACCTGTAAATTTTTTTGGTATAAGGCTAGATTTACCGCAGGTCGGAACATTTATATCGCCCGACATAAATAATTTTGGAAATATCGGAAAAAACGTGATCGACGTAACAGGAACAGTTTTCGGAAGCATATTTTCGATCGTTACGATCGTCGTGGTAAGTTTCTATTTATTGCTCGACTACGAAAAAATCCAAAAAAATGTCGCAAAACTTTTTTCCGAACAATCCCAAAAACGGGTTATATCGATTATTTCACAGATCGATAGTAAACTCGGCGCGTGGGTAAGAGGACAAATACTTCTTTCCATTTCGATCGGTATATTAACGTATATAGCGTTAATAATTTTAGGGATTGAATACGCGTTACCCCTTGCGCTTTTAGCCGGACTATTGGAGATTATCCCGACGATCGGTCCGATAGTTTCTGCCATCCCCACCGTCCTTTTGGCGCTGACTATTTCTCCGAATCTTGCGCTTCTTGTAATTCTCGCGTATCTAATTATCCATCAGCTGGAAAACAATATTTTAGTACCAAGAATCATGCACCAAGTGGTGGGATTGAATCCGATCATAATAATTATTGGGGTAGTTGTGGGCACAAACCTAATGGGGGTTTTGGGCGCTTTGTTGTCTGTCCCGTTTATGTCTGTACTTTATATAATCTTCTGCGAACTTAAAGAAACTAACAAGAAGTAAATTGATAAACTATTTTTTTGTGTATAAAACGGAGAGTTCGTTAAAAGGACTATCGGTTCCTGTTTCTGATAAGCCCAATGATCTAACAATAAGATCTGTTGTATACAAACACGGTCCCAGTTTGTTCAAAAAATCATATTGGTTATCGATCCCATCATGATTGCCAGCGTTGCTTGGTATATTTTGTCGAATTGCCTCATTAAACTGTCCACAAGTAGTTAAATTTGTTGCTATTCCTAAAAGTAAAAGATAACGCGGGTCATTAGGATTACGGCGGTGTAATGTTAAAATATTTTCCTGATAATCGCCCAAATCTTCTGTGTAGGGGAGACCGCTATTAGGGTCGTCTGCTATAAACGTATTTACAGGACCATATTTAACAAATGACATTGTTTTTCCTATATCTGCAAAGTGTTTTCTGAGTTCACCAAAACAGGCCTGAGCCTGATTCCAATGTTTTTTAACAGCTTCTAAGGGATCAAATTCTTTTCTTTTGTCTTCTTCTGTTTGTTTAGGGCTACCTTCAGCATGCATTGTCTGCTCAATTAAATCCAGAAGAGAATCATGATTTGGCTGTAATAATAGGCCTTCTGTCATATTTTAAGGGCAAGTAGTAGGCATTTATACTCCTTTCATAGCTGTTTGTCAAGAACATTTATTATTAATATCGCGATTGACAAGCGGTATTAAATAATGTTAAATAATAAACGTGATAAATCCTATAGAAGCGATTAGAAATTATTTTACGGCAGAAGGAATTGAGAACTTAAAAAGCGTATCAACACCTACAAGAGGTGCGATTTTTGAAGAATTATTCGGTGTTCCTCTAGATTCCCTATATTTATTTGGTCAGGAACGTACTATCGAAATGACAGAAGGAGCCGAATACAAAATTTCACGATTGTCTGGAACGGAAAAACAGGTAGTAGGAGACCGTATGGGACTATTGGTTTCTACACCACAAACCCTCGATTGTGTTGCTGCAAAAATAGGCAGGTCGCCCCGGACTGTGGGTAGGATCGAAAGACAGGCACTATCAAAACTCAGAGGAACACCGACTATAAATCCCAGGCTTCAACCAGCCCTCGGTATCTGACTATAGACTACTTATTAATAATTAATTTGTGAACTGTCAGGTCAATTTTTCGAACACATCACTTCCTACGCTTCGCGGGTTTACGATGTATTCCTTGAGCTAAATCTTCTAACGTCTTCTCAACCATAGCTGCTGCAATGGCATCAACTATTTTCTGCTCCTTCGGTGGGAGAGGTGGTAGATTCTTCAGTTTTTCTAACTCCTTTTCTAGTTTGTCCTTTTTCATCTGCGGTTTGGGTAATCTCTTTTAATCTTAGTTGTCTTTGATGTTTATTTACATACCAATCTTTGATTAAAACTTCTATGAGCCAAATAAGCTTTTCTGCTTCTACTGGCTCTACATCAACAATAACATTTATGTCCTCTTCCATATGAGCACCAATGTTGCCAATTTTACGAACGCTATCAATTGCATCCCAAGTTTCAGGCTCTACTTTATCTTTTATGGCTTCAATCTCATCCTTTAGTGTCCATAGTCCTTTATGATTATCAGGTTTTTTTACTTTCCAAAAATCTCTAATCATGCCTTGTAGACACCTTCGAGCAAGAGTTGCTGATGCTTTAGGACTTCCGTTTAGAATTAAACATGCTTCCTCGTAGTCATCTTTTACGGGTTTTGGCACATATGAGGGGAACACTTGTGCTCGTGAAGGAGGAACTAGTTGCCAATGTTTTAATACTTCTCCAAAACCATAACCACCACCATAAGTTCTTTTTGTAGTTCCTAACCAAAAATCTAAGGTGTACTTTTTGCATTTCTCATTAGGACAAACTATAAATTTACCAATTATTGAATGGTCTCCCACGCTATTATCAATATGAAGTCTATCTTCGAAGCTTGTGGTGTCAGAACTTGTAATTGTTGTATCCCTACCACAAAAGGGACAAGTCCATGAAAATGCCATATTATTAAACTAAACGTTTAGTTTGTGAGCTGCCGGGGACTCGAACCCCAAACCTACTCCTTAAGAGGGAGTTGCTCTACCAGTTGAGCTAGCAGCCCGCCCGCCACGCAAGTCGAGCATTGCGAGGCGTTGCGGGCAGGCCCGCTCGCCCCTTCTTTTCTCGACTTTGTCACTTTTATATTCTATTATTCAAAAATCTTCTTCCAAATCCAGTTTTAAAATACTTCTCTCTTTTAATCGCCTTTTTTTCGTTCAAACATGCTTCGTAGTATATTAATTTTAAAGGTAATCTATCTTTTGTTGCTAAATTTTTTCCCTTTCTGTGAATTTCTAATCTTTTCTTTAAATCATATGTAAATCCCGTATAAAGCTTACCATCTTTTTCGCTTTTAAGAACATACGTATAGAACATTATCTTTATATATTAGTTGTGATTTAGTATACTATAAACATACAATCGAGGCAATATTTTTGCGCCTGTAGCTCAGTGGATTTAGAGCATCTCGCTTCGGACGAGAGGGTCGGGGGTTCGAGTCCCTCCAGGCGCGCTCGGAATTTTATGAGATCACGGTTATTTTCAATACTCAAATTTATTCTCGGGTGGCCGATTGCAATATTGGCCATTTTTTTTATTTTTAAAGTCATTTATTCCAATAGCCCCCAAATCCTTAAAAGCCTGGAAAACATAAATTATACCCTTTTATTTACGGGGTTTTTGTGTTTTTTTGCGTATTTTTTTACCCGGTGCGTCCTTTGGAAACAAATACTAAAACAAAGGGGATATGATTTTCGGCTAAAAGAGTTGTCCTTTTTATGGGAGATTTCACAGATTAAGCGTTTTGTGCCGGGAAACGTATGGTCCTTTCTGGGAATAACTGTTCTTTTTTCAAAAAGGGGAGTCAGTAAAAAAGATATCGCGATTTCTTTTTTAGCGGAAGGAGTATTGCTGATTTTAGCTTGCGCGATCTTCTCTTTTTTCTCGTTTCCGTTTATTTTCCATATTCTTACACCGGTGGTTAAACCAGGTATCTGGATTATTATTTTAGCCATTTTTTTAGCTGTTGTCATCGCTATTTCGGTTTATAAATTTTATTCAAAGCTCCTGACTATATTAGATGGTTTTTCCCTTTGGTCTATTGTATTTTTACTGATGATCTCTGTGGTTGCCCTTTTCTTTTTCGGCATCGGGACATACTTTACAATATCGGCGATCGCATTTTTGTCGCCTCTTTATCTTTTAACCTTTATCGGATTCTTCGTTTTTTCACTTTTGGTCGGATATTTATCTTTTATAACTCCTATGGGGCTTGGAGTACGCGAAGGAGTAATAACTATCGGATTATCAAAATTTATTCCGGTTAGTCTTTCCGGCGTCGGCGCAATCTTTGCAAGGCTTAATCTCATATTTTCCGAAATATTTTTTTTAGGGTTTGCATTTATATGGTACCGCTCAAAAAATAAAACTCTGTTATTTATTGAAAATTTTATCGACAGGCATAAACACGAGGTTTTCCTTTCGCTTTTTATTTTAATTTACGTTATTTACTTTACTACAGCGAGTTTTTTTAGATACGATAATTTTTATACAGGGCGTTTTGATCTTGGGAATATGGATCAAACGGTTTGGAATACGTTAAACGGAAGGGTTTTCCAGCTGACCAACCCGGACGGGACGGAAAATATTTCAAGGCTCGCTTTCCACGCAGATTTTATATTGGTATTGCTCACGCCGTTTTATTATATCTGGAATGATCCGAGAATGCTCCTTTTAATCCAAAGCGCTGTTTTAGGTATCGGTTCGGTTTTTGTTTTTCTTTTAGCAAAACTCGCTTTAAAAAATAAAAACATCGCTCTGGTTTTTTCTTTTTGTTATCTTTTAAACCCAGCCCTTGAGTACACGAATTTATTCGATTTTCATCCCGTGACTCTTGCGACTACTTTTTTGCTAGCCGCGTTTTACTATATGATAAAAAAAAGATATATCCTTTTTATTATTTTTTTGGCTACATCAGCAATTACCAAAGAGCAGGTGTGGACAATAATTTCGATTTTTGGATTGTATTTAATCGGCTCCAATATTTATTTCGATAATAAAAAAATAAACACAAATAAAAATAGAACGTTCGAATATATTTTGGGGTTAATTTTATTTTTCTTTTCGATCTCTGTTTTTTATTATTTAATAAGCGTCGCAATCCCGAGTAGCCGTGGAGGAAGCCATTTTGCCCTGTCCTATTACTCGGAGTTTGGATCTTCCCCGGGGACGATTATAAAAAATATAATCTTTTCTCCGCAAGAAATCTTTTTTACGATTCTTCAACCGGACAGGCTCGGATATTTAAGCCAATTGTTCCTGCCGCTTGGATTTTTATCGTTTCTCGCGCCTTTATACCTGGTATTTTCGTCTCCCGATTTTTTAATCGACCTTTTAAGTAATAACCCGCAACTTCACCAAATATATTTTCAATACAGCGCCACGCTTACCCCGTTTCTATTTATTTCTGCGATATATGGCGCAAAACGACTAAAAAAGTTTTTTCCAAAAATCACCTTTTTTGTTTTAGCTTTGTATTTAACCTTGTTCAGTTTATATTCTGCGTACGCTTTTGGGCCGCTTCCCGGATCTAAAAATCCGAATATCGATATGTTCGTAAAGCAACATCCGAAAAAATATGAAATAATGGATTTTCTTAATAATATTTCAAAAGAATACAGTGTTGCCTCTACTAATAATTTGGGCGCACAGCTTTCACACCGCGAGGATATTTACACAATTCCGCTAGGAGTCTATAAGGCAGATATTGTTATTTTTTTGCTCAACGACCGATTTGCTCAGCCTTCTCTTGACGCCCAAAAAGAAATGGTGGTTAGATTAAAAGCTGACGATAACTACATTATTTTAAAAGAGGTCGGCGATTTTATCGCATTTAAAAAAATACGTTAATCTGATACGATTAAGGTGTGATTTACGTAGTTAAGGCAAACGGAGAGAAAGAGCCTTTTAGCGAACAGAAAGTAAAAAACTCGATCGCGCGCGCGGGGATTCCGGAAAACTTACAAAACCAAGTCGTCGATAATATCAAAAAGAAGCTTCGTAATAATATTTCTACCTCAGAAATTTATTCTCAAATCGTCGGATATTTACAAAAATCCAAAAATCCGTACACGAGCGCAAAATACAGTTTAAAACAGGCGATTATGTGTTTGGGCCCCACGGGATTTCCTTTTGAAGATTTTGTAGCAAAAGTGCTCGAAGCCCAAGGATTCCAGACAGTTGTCCGGAAAATTCTATCGGGCAGGTGTATTAGCCACGAAATCGATGTTTTAGCCGAAAAAGGAAGCGAAAAAATAATGGTCGAGGTAAAATATCATAATCTTCCCGGGACAAGATCGGATATCCACGTCGCGATGTATACTAAAGCGAGATTCGACGACGTGCGAGAGAAAAATAAACTTTCCGGCGTTTTTTTGGTCACAAACACTAAAGTAACCGGGGATTCGATAACATACGGCGCATGCGTTGGGATGAAAATTATAAGCTGGAGTTACCCAAATGGCGAAAGCCTTCGGGATTTAGTCGAAAAATTTGACCTTATTCCGCTAACCGCGCTTTCCTCGCTTTCGACCGGTCAAAAACAGGAATTATTAAAAAACCACGTTGTTTTGTGCAAAGATATTGTAAACGACCCACTTAAACTTGGGGTTCTTTATCTTTCCGAAAATAAAGTTAATCAAATCGTTTCCGAAGCAAGATCAATTTCCGCCCTCAGGCGCGATTAGCCGAATCTGCGAGTTTAATCCTCTCGTATTTGTCAGACCCATAGCCGTTTGGAACAGTACTCAATTTATCCGAATAAAGTAAAAACCCGTTTCTTATAGTGTGGTCCCCGAATTTTTCGTTAATTTTGTCGACTGTCTTTGTAAGTTTTTCTTTTTTTTGGTCAAAATCAAACAATGAGACCATTAAATGATTTTTATCTTCGAGGTGTGAAACCCATAGATGAATTTGCCGTATATAGCTGTTATTAGAGTAAAAATCTTTTGGGATTTTAGAGTGTATGCAATCAAAGATTTCCTTACCGGTATCAAAATATTCTTTATAAGTTTTTCTACCGGAAACTTTGGTATTCCCGCTAAAATAAAAACAGATTGTTTTAGCTTTTTTTCCGAGCTTCCGCAGTTTACTTCCGACCTCCTCTGAAAGTTCGTAAATGTTTTGGAGCACAATTTTTTTATCGTATTCGTTTTTGGGAAGACAATAACTCCTACCGACGGATTTAGCATCTGGGGCGACCGAATAGGGAATAATCTCGCTTTCGTCAACTCCGAGCCCGATGTTTTTAAGAAAATGTCCTTCGACGTTTCCGAATTCGATCAGGAGTTTTGAAAGGGGAGTATCGCGCAATTGTAAAAGTGAATAAATCCCGATTTTATTAAGCCTCGCTTTAATCCTTTCGCCGATCCCGCAGATATCAGTAAGTTTTGCCTTTTTATAAATTTCCAGGACATCTTTTTTCTCGATGTCGACTATGCCGTTTGGCTTATCCAGGCCCGACGCGAGTTTTGCCAAAAGCTTGTTGTAGGAAATTCCGAAAGACGCTGTTATATACTGTCCAATTTCTGTTTTTATGCGTTTTTTAATTTTCGAAATAATCCCGTAGGCGCCGCCGAAAAGATGTAAAGTCGGCGTAGAATCGATAAACAACTCGTCGATCGAAAAAACCTCGACAAAAGGAGAATAATCTTTACAGATATTTATGAATTTTTTACTCACTTCCCAGTATTTAACAAAATTTGCAGGTACGAATGTAATCGACGGACAGATTTTTTTTGCCTCAAAAGTCCGCGTCCCTGTTTTAATCCCTAAAATTTTTGCTTCGCGGCTTGCCGCAATAATGCAAGTCCTTCCGTTTACAGCAGTAACCCCTACGGGTTTTTTTTGAAGGCTTGGATCGTACTCTTGTTCGCAGCTTGCGAAGAATGAGTCAAAGTCGATATGGAGGATTGTCTTTTGAGAAGATTCGGGCATATATAAAAAATATACGAAAATTATACAAAAATAAAGAGGATAAAAAGGTTCAAACTAGATCAAAAACCCGGAGAATTTTGTTCTGTCCACTTTCTTCTCAAATCAATCGGAAGTCTTTCTGCCATCGCCCATACTACGTGTTCCCGAATCTCAGAAACAGTACGGGTGCCAAGCTGATTACACGTAAAAGGGTTTGCAACCCTTACAATGTCTCGGCCGGTTTCGGACTCAGATACTCCCATAACATATACGGGAACGTCCGGATGTCGGCGGGCTATAAAAGCAGCTCCCGGCATAACCGCAAGCAAATCGTCTTTTGGATCACGCGTTTCCTGCCCGAACATAATAACATTTTCTCCATTTTGGAATGCTCGATCCATACGCGAATAAAAATCTCTCGCAGGTTGCCCCCTATGGACAGGAATAGTTGGAAATTGCCTGATAAATCCGGCTAAAACCTTTCGCGCGTTAACTGCAGCGCTGGATTTTGAATTTAAAACATCTGTTTTTCCGGTTCTTTCCAAAACTTCGGGTTCTTCTTGGACATCTGTGTCTACAAGCGTATCTTTTACAACATATGTCGGAAAATTTCCGGTATGCTTTGTCATTAGCCAAAAAAGCATAAAAATATCAGCCGCTTTTCTATGATTCGGAACTGTAAGTGAGGGCCCCTCTTCTGGCAAAGCCCCTTCAACGATGGGTCTACCCGTTAACCTATAGAAGGCATCCAAAGAACGGTAAGTAGTGTGATGCAACGCTTTCGTACCAACCGGTTTTGCAATTTCCGCGATACCTGCCGGCACCTCTTTAATTCCCTGAATAGACCTGCTAAGTAATGGGTCGAATTTCTCTATCATTGTAAAAGTAAGATTATACCATTTATAAACCGTATGAGGAAAGGGGGGCGTTGCCGACTCTGGTCCGGTGGAGATTAAAAATAAAAGAATCGCATTGTGTGGTTCCTTGGATTGTTGAAAATGCGCCGATAAAACCCCCTTGCTCTAAAACATTTATTGATTGCTGATCTGACGACCCGTACGGATACGCAAAGATGTCGATCTTTTGCCCGATGTATTGTTCTAATTGGTTTTTCGCGGTTTCGATTTCGTATTTTATCTTATCGAACGATCCCTGGTTTACAGAATAATGAGACCACGTGTGGTCGATAAAGTTAACTATGCCGCTTTGCGACATTTCTTTAATTTGGTCCCAATTCATATATCTTTCTCCGTTTATAAGTCCTGTCGGAATCGCAAGGTTTAAAATTATGTGGTATTTTTTGGCGATCGGATAGGCGAATTCATAAACGTCCCTATATCCGTCGTCGAGAGTTATTACGACGCTTTTACCCGGGAGTTCCGTGTGGTTTTTAAGCGAATCAATTAATTGTTTGGCGGAAATACTTTTGTATCCCGAAGAATTTAAATAAGCCATATGTTGTTCAAAAACTCCGCTATCCACATTAAACGAAGAATCGCCTTTTTCTAAAGCGATGGCCGAGGGCTCGACATGGTGGTACATTAAAACGGGAACTTCTAAACAAAACCCCAAGTATTTAATAGGCGGACTGACAGTCGGTGTTGCGGTCGGGGATACAGTAAAAGTAACAACAGGCGTAACGGATGCGATAATTTTATTGCCAGATTCGGAAGACGCCGAAACTTTTCTCAATAGTTTTTCGGAAGAATACTTATTTAAATCTTCTAAAACTAGAATCGAACACAATATAAAAAATAGGGCGACCCCTATTCGAATTTTATCTACTAAATCTAGCTTTTCTCTTCGCTTTTTTTTCACGAGCTAGATTATACAATAAAATACGATTCTATTTCACGTTATTCATAAAATCTTAATCAGCTTCGGTGTAATATTTCTATAAAATGTCCATAAAAAGCATCTTGGTCGTCACAATTTGTTTTGTTATTTTTGTTGTAATATTATCTTTCTTTGTAACAGCGGGACAAAAACCGCCTGTGGGCACACTATCATATTCTGCAGAACAAAAGGACAGACCAAAAACGGAAATTAATACTACTTTTTACGATTTAGGCAATATTAAGGTTTCGGACGTTAAGCAAAAAGATTTTTCATTTAAAAATATCGGTACAAAACCATTACAAATTCTTAATATTAATTCAAGCTGCGGTTGTACAGACGGAAAAATTATCTATAAAGATTTTACGAGTAAAGCGTACGGCATGCATTCTGAACGCGAATATGTCACCGAAATTATGCCGGGCGATACCGCCATTCTCAGGCTTACCTATAGACCAGCCACGATGCCTGTATACGGTTTTGTTGAACGCGAAATTTACGTAACGACTAATGATCCCGAAAATCAAAAACTCATTTTTAGTATCAAAGCAAACGTCAAATAAATATGGATTCAAGTTTCTTATTCGGAATTTCTTTAACCGCGTCATTTTTAGCGGGGGTTTTGGCCTTATTTGCACCCTGCTGTATAACTTTTCTTTTCCCGTCCTATTTAGGAACAATATTCAAAGAGGAAAAGAAAGTAATGTACTACACTTTAATATTTGCCCTAGGACTCGCATTTATACTCGTTCCTATTGCGCTTGGCCTGAGGTCCGCAATCTTTTTTCTCGACGCATATCACTTACAAGTTTATTATCTTGGAGCTTTCGTCATGATACTAATGGGCATTATGACTTTAAAACCCATTTTCCATATTCCGCAGTTTTTCCATGTTTCGGCTCCTGATAATAAAAAAATCAGCACGGCGAGCGTATTCGGTCTAGGATTAATGTCGGGGCTGACATCTGCCTGTTGCGCACCCGTTTTGTTTGCTGCGATAACCTTAACTTCTCTAACTCCAAACCTTTTTCAAGCAATAATAGTATCCTTGTCGTATGTAATCGGAATTGTGATGCCTTTATTTATCATGTCAATGTTTTACCGAAAGGCAACGGTAAAAATTGCCGCGAGCAACAGGCAAAAAATATATAAGATATTGAAAATTTTAGGTGCGAGTATTTTTTTTATAACCGGAATATTAATCGCTATATTTAATTATCAAGGCAAAATCCAAATGAATCAAATGGAATCATACAGTCAAACAATCCGTCTAACCGTTTTTTACATTGCCAAATATTTTCAAAAT
>JAMCZG010000003.1:11601-21363 GCA_023485715.1 Patescibacteria group bacterium | reverse complement strand
AACAAATGGCTTTCGGATTTTAAGCGCATGAAAGATCTTATTAACGGATGGAAAACTGCGTGTGACATTAGCGGAGCCACATGGGGCGGAGGTGAAACTCCGACAATGAAAGACATTGTAATCCCCGAAACTTGTGAATTGGGAGGATCTGCGGTCGGCATAATTTCTTCGAAAAATAATTTAATCACCGACAAAAAATTAAAAGCCGGTGACAGAATTTTACTTTTAAAAAGTAGCGGAATAAACGCCAACGGCTTATCCCTTGCGAGAGCAATCGCAAAAAAACTGCCAAAAGGCTATGGAACAAAATTAAAAAATGGAAAATTGTACGGAGAAGAACTGCTTAAAAAAACAAACATCTATGCAAAGCTAATCCAGGATTTATTAAATGCAAAAATCAACATCCACTATATTTCTAATATAACTGGACACGGGTTAAGAAAAATTATGCGGGCAAGACAAAACTATACATATATAATTGAAAAAATTTTTGATCCCCAAGAGGTTTTTATTTTTATGCAAAAACAGGCGAATCTGTCCGACTACGAAATGTACCAAACATTCAATATGGGAATGGATTACGCGATTTTTCTTGCAAAAAAAGACGTTGAAAATGCGCAAAAAATTATTGAAAAAAACCGTTTTTTAAGTATCGACGCCGGATACGTCGAAAAGGGAGAAAAAAAAGTTGTTATAAAACCTAAAAATTTAACCTACAAAGGCGACACCCTCGATCTTAGATAATATTTTATTGAACTTCCCTGCTAGTAATTTCGATACCCCCAAAAATCTTTTATAGGAAATTGGTATATTATTAATAGTATGCTCGCGAAAGTGAATTCATCGGCGGTTGTGGGATTGGACGCAATTCCAGTTGAGGTCGAAGTCGATATCGCATCACAAGGACTTCCGAGTTTTACGATCGTAGGACTCCCGGATAAAGCGGTCGAAGAATCTAAAGAAAGAGTGAGATCTGCGATTAAAAATTCGGGTGCAGATTTTCCGGCAAAAAGGATAACCGTAAATCTTGCGCCTGCTGATCTTCCAAAGGAAGGTCCGTCTTATGACCTTCCAATCGCGGTTGGAATTTTAGTTGCATCCGGCCAGTTAAACACAAACCTTGACGACGCTATTTTTATGGGCGAGCTTTCTTTGGACGGAAGATTAAGACACACAAACGGAGTTTTACCGCAAGTTTTAATGGCGAAAGATAAAAAAATCAAGCGCGTTTTTCTGCCAGGCATTAATTCCAAAGAGGCAGCGGTTATCGATAAAATTACTATTTATCCTGTATCCAGCCTTTTGTCGCTTTTTGAGCATCTGACCGATCAAAAACCGATTGTTCCACAAAAACATTTATCCTTTAATATTTTTTTAAAGAACGAAGTTTTCTCCTTGGACATGTCAGATATTAAAGGCCAAGAAAAGGCAAAGCGCGCATTCGAAATCGCCGCGGCAGGCTCACACAATATTTTACTAAAAGGCCCTCCGGGTGCCGGAAAAACGATGATCGCAAGAACCCTTCCATCGATCTTGCCAAAACTGACTTACGACGAAGCTTTAGAAGTCACAAAAATTTATAGCATCGCGGGAATATTGGATAAAAACTCGATCATAACCACAAGACCGTTTAGAAATCCCCACCATACAACTTCCCATATCGGACTAATCGGTGGAGGCACAGTTCCAAAACCCGGAGAAATCTCACTCGCCCACCGGGGCGTTTTATTTTTGGACGAGTTTCCCGAATTTCAACGACACGTTTTAGAGGCATTAAGACAACCGATGGAAGATTCGTTTGTCACAATTTCCCGGGCGCACGGAAGGATCACTTTTCCGTCAAAGTTTATGTTGGTCGCAGCCCAAAACCCCTGCCCTTGTGGATTTTTTGGCGACCCATTGCATGAATGCAAATGTAATTCGTCTCAAATAATTAGATACCAAAAACGGGTTTCCGGTCCGATGTTAGACCGAATCGATATTCACTTAGATGTCCCAGCTGTAAAAACCGAAAAATTAACCGACGACGACAATAGTATAAAATATGAAAATTCAAAAACGATCAGAAAACGAGTTCAGACAGGTCGTGATATCCAGACAAAAAGATTTAAAAAAACAAAAATTGTTTCCAATTCCGAAATGACAAATAAAAACGTTAAAGAATTCTGTAAGCTAAAAGATGAGTCGATTAAACTTTTAAGACTCGCTGTTTCTAAAATGAATCTTTCGGCAAGGTCTTATTACAAAACCGTAAAAATCGCGCGAACGATCGCTGATTTAGATGGATCTATAAATATTAAACCAGAACACCTCGCCGAAGCGCTCCAATATAGACCAAGACAGGAAATATAAGCGTGTGCTAGATGAATAAAATAGTTGTTCAAATAATGAGATTTATCGCGTAGATGCTTTTATATTTTTTTACCAAAATTTATCCTTTCGACTATCATAAATAAAAATTTCTTTTCCTGATGTTTTGTAAATAATTTCCTGTGATACAATTTAATCGAGATGGAAAAAGGGTTAACATCCAAACAAGCAGGCGAAGCGCTCAAAATCTACGGCGCAAACGAGATCGTCGTTAAAAAACAACTGACAGTATTTTATCTTTTTGTTTCCCAATTTTACGGATTAATAAATTTAATTTTGGTAATCGCAGCTGTTTTTTCTTTTGTAATCAAGGACAATCTCGATGGATCTTTTATAGTTATCGTACTTTTTATAAATGCAATCCTGGGGTTTGCCCAAAAATATAAAGCAGAAAAATCGCTTCAAAAATTAAAAAACTACGCTACTCCCCTGTCACGCGTTATCAGAGACGGCAAAGAAATTCAAATAAAAACCGTTGACCTGGTTCCGAAAGACTTAGTGGTTTTATCCGAGGGCGACAGAATCCCTGCCGACGGAACTATCGTTATGAATCATCATCTCGAAGTCGACGAATCTATATTAACTGGAGAATCACTTCCCGTTATAAAACAGGACGGCCAAGAGATTTTTTCCGGGACAATGATCACAAAAGGCAGGACCCAGATGATCGTCGAAAAAACGGGTATAAACACTAAATTCGGACAAATCGCAAACACGCTTTCTTCTTTAAAATCCGACCGGCCACCCTTAGAAACAAGACTCGACAATTTAGCAAAATTTCTGTCTTTTTTTGCGATAATCGCATCCATCTTCTTAATCCCGATCGGGATCTATCAACAAAAACCACTTTTTCCTATAATTCTTTTAACTATTAGTATTGCCGTAGCCGCGATTCCCGAAGGGTTGCCGACTGTTGTCACTATCGCCCTTTCGATCGGTACAAGCCGCATGGCTAAGAAAAACGCGATCGTCCGAAAAATGCAATCGGTCGAAACTTTAGGCGCGGTACAGATTATTTTAGTCGACAAAACCGGAACTCTCACTCAAAACTCGATGAAGGTTAAAAAACATTGGGTTAAAAATGAAAACAATATTCCAAACTTTCTAAAAGCCTGTGTTTTGGGAAACACCTCGTCTTTAATTCAGAAAGAAGATACCGGAAGCTTTGAGATCGCAGGCGATAAAACAGACGGTGCTCTGCTCCTTTTTGCAAACGATATAACAAAAAATAATATCGACGAAGTAAAAGACGGCGGTAGAATTATCGACGAGTATGTGTTTGATCCGTCGACAAAAACAATAACGACTGTTTGGGAAACGGACGGAAAAAAATACGTGTTTGTCCGGGGAGCGCCCGATACGATACTCCGTAACAGCAAAAATTCTGTATCTGAAAAAGAAGAAATCAAAAAACTAGCCGACCAATACGCGAGCGAAGGCCTAAGGATTATCGGATTCGCTTCTAAACACGAAGATAACTACCGGGAAGATATTAAAAGAGAAGAGCTTGAGCAAAATTTAAACTTTGTCGGACTGGTCGGAATCTATGATCCACCAAGACACGAGGTTAACCAAGCAATTCAAAAAGCAAAAGAAGCCGGCATAAAAACCATAATGGTTACCGGAGATAACGAACTAACGGCTACTGCGATCGCAAAAGAAGTCGGGTTAATCGAAAAGGAAGAAGAAATAATAACGGGCGAAGAACTGTCCAAAATGTCTGACGATGATATCGAAAAAGCTATTCTTAAAACCCGGATATTTGCCAGGACTCGCCCCGAAGACAAATTTAGACTAGTTGAAATCTTAAAAAAAATGGGTTTTGTGGTTGCCGTAACCGGTGACGGAGTTAATGACGCGCTTGCCTTAAAACGCGCTGATGTTGGAATAGCAATGGGCCAAACAGGTACTGATGTAGCCAAAGAAACAAGCGACATCGTACTTTCAGACGACAATTTTTCTACTCTCGTAAAGGCGATCGAAGAGGGACGAGTTATTTACCATAACATCGTAAAATCTATTATCTATCTTCTTTCCGGAAATCTATCTGAATTGTCGCTTGTATTTTTCTCCCTAATATTTGGACTCCCGATCCCTCTTTTGCCGACACAGATTCTTTGGATAAACCTCGTAACAGATGGCCTTCCTGCACTCGCTTTAGCAAGTGACAATAAAGACCCGGATCTAATAAAACGCAGTCCCAGAAACCCGAAAGAACCGATTTTAACCAATGCCCGAATCGTGTTTATCTTAATTGTCGGCTTTTCGATTTCGTTTATTTTGTTCTTGGTATTTAAACAACTATTAGCGAGTAATTATTCTGAGACCTTATCGCGGACAATAATTTTTAATCTTTTGATATTTACACATCTTTTCCTAACTTTTGTCGTCCGGGGCAAAAATGCTTTATCTGTGAATAAATTTTTGTTCTTTTCGATAGTGGCGACTGTTATTCTCCAGGTGGTTATAACCTTTACTCCTTTTTTTCAGGAAATTTTTGACTTGGGGGTTTAATTCACAACAACTTTCCCTGTTTTTTTTCTTCTGGATGTCCTATATTTACATGTTTATACGCTGCTTTGGTTGCGACTCTTCCGCGGCTAGTCCTTTTTAAAAATCCGATCTGTAAAAGATACGGTTCGATAACGTCTTCGATCGTTAAAACATCCTCGGAAATCGTCGATGCGATCGTTTCGACACCCACGGGCCCCCCATTGTGTTTTTCGATTATCGAAAAAATTAGTTTCCTGTCGATATCGTTTAAACCAAGCTCATCGATCTGTAGCATTTTTAATGCGTTGTCGATTATGTTTTTCTCTACATTTCCCTTTCCCTTTACTTGCGCAAAATCCCGCGCGCGTTTTAAAAGTTTAAGCGCGATTCTAGGAGTTCCTCTTGCCCTTTTTGCGATTTCTTTTATGCTTTCTTTGTCGATCGGAACACTCAACGTCTTCGACGCTTTTTCGATTATTTCCTCTAAATCTTTTGCGTCATAAAAATTAAACCTATGAACCACGCCAAACCTGTCCCTAAGCGGACCCGACAAAAGTCCGGCCCTCGTCGTTGCGCCGATTATTGTAAAATGTGGAAGATCAAGTCGTAAGGTTCTCGCGGACGGACCTTTGCCGACAATTATATCCAAGCAATAATCTTCCATGGCAGGATAAAGAGTTTCTTCCACAACCTTATTAAGCCTATGGATTTCGTCGATAAACAAAACGTCTCCTTTTTCAAGGTTGGTCAGGATAGACGCTAAATCCCCTGCCCGCTCGATCGCAGGACCTGAAGTTATTTTTATATTTACACCCATTTCCTTTGCGACCAAATGAGAAAGCGTTGTTTTTCCGAGTCCCGGTGGTCCATAAAATAAAATATGTTCTAGGGGCTCTTTGCGTTTTTTTGCAGCGGATATCGCGATCCTTAAAGATTCTTTAATATTTTCTTGTCCACGAAATTCGCTCCACGCCTTTACTCTTAACGAATTTAATAAAACTTCTTCTTCTTGATTTTCGTTTTTTTGATTACTTACGACTTTTGACATTTTATTTTGCCAAATATTTAAGAGACAATTTTATCTTTTCTTCGATTGTTATATCTTTGTCCTTTATCGCCCTAATCGCTTCTTCAGCTTCGCGGGACGTAAACCCAAAACTTTTTAATACAGAAATTATATCTTTGCTTTCCTTGGAATCGTAAGCCGATAAATCGAGCTCTGCTTTTGATCCGAGCCTGTCTTTGAGCTCGATTATTATTTTTTGGGCGCTTTTACGGCCGAGCCTTGGAACTCCCGAAAAAAATGTGACATCTCCTTTTATAATCGCCTGAATTATTTCGTCTTTGCCGCCGATCGAAAAAATCGACATCGCGGTTTTTGGACCGACACCGTCAACTCCGATAATACGTTCAAATAATTTTAATTCATCGATCGACAAAAAACCGTATAAATCAAACATGTCTTCTCGTATGTGGCTGTGGGTAAAAAACTTAACTTTTTCACCGATATTTAATTTAGAAAGCAAACTATTGGAAAGGAGAACTTTATAACCAACGCCGTTTACGTCGACAAACACATACGGATAATCCTTAAATTCAACCACTCCTTTAATCGAGCCGATCATAGTAAATTCCTATCGATTATAGCACACCGATTTTTTTGTTTTTATGAGAGAACGCGTGGGTTAAAGCGATCGCCAATGCGTCTGCTGTGTCATCGGGTTTTGGAATTTCTTTGAGTTTTAAAATCGTTTTTACCATTTTTCCGACTTGTTGTTTTTCCGCCCTTCCGTAACCGGTAACCGCAATTTTAACCTGTAACGGAGTATATATAAAAACTGGTATTTTATTTTGTGACGCAGAAAGAATAATGACTCCCCTTGCCTGTCCGACTAAAAAAGCCGTTTTTGCATTCGTGTTAAAAAACAACTCTTCGATTGCCACGCAATCGGGTTTGTATTTTTTTATTAACTCTAAAATCTCTTCGTATATCTTTACAAGTCTTTCGGAAAGCTCAAGCTTCGAATCCGTCTCCAAACACCCAAAACTTTGAACTTTGAATTTTGAGCTTTGAGCTTCGATTATCCCCCACCCCATTCTCCCAAATCCGGGATCGATCCCCAAAATTCGCATAATGCATTTTATTATAACACCCCGATCAATCTTTCCTGCTTCTTGTAATACCGGTCTATTTTTAGTACAATATAGCTCTGTTTATGAAACGACAAAAGTTAACAGTCGAGCCTAGAAAAGTTTTAGGTAAAAAAGTTAAAAAACTTCGAAGAGAAGGTGTTCTTCCTGCAAATATTTACGGCAAAAATATAAAATCGATCGCGGTCCAAATTCCACTCAAAGAATTCGAAAAAATCCATAAAGAGGTTGGAGAAACAGGGCTTATCGACTTGGAATTAAAAGGCGAATTAAAACCAGTGCTTATCCATAATGTTCAATTCGACCATATAACAGACCTTCCTCTTCACACGGATTTTTACCAGGTTAACCTGAAAGAAAAAGTCAAAACCGCAGTTCCGCTTATTTTGGTGGGCGAAGCAAAAGCGGTTACAGAAAAGATCGGAATTTTATTACAACCACTGTCAGAAGTCGAAGTCGAAGCACTTCCCGAAGATTTGCCCGAAAATATCGAAGTTAAAGTTGATCATCTGGCAAATATCGACGAACAAATTACTGTCGGAGACCTAAAGGCTCCACAAGGAGTAACAGTTCACACGGATCCGTCACAGGTTATCGTAAAAGTTACAGAGCTCGTTAGTAAAGAAGCCGAAGAGCAGGCAGCTGCGGAAGCTGCGGCAGCGGCCGAAGCTAAGGCAGAAACTGCTGAAGGAGAAGCACCGGTAGAAGGCGCTGAAGCGGAAGCAGGAGCTAAACCAGAAGAAGCAAAAACCGAGGAAGTAAAAAAAGACGAAACAAAAAAAGAAGATCAAGCCTAATTTTTAGTATCTAAAACCTTTTCGAATTCCCTTCCAGCCTCGAAGTTTGGATCCAGCGCTAAAGTTTTTTGCAGATAATACGACGAACGTTTCATATTCCCAAGCTTGTATTCCAAAAGAGATACTTTAAAATACGCATCCCTGTAATCAGAGTGTTTTTCCAGAATCCCCTGCCAAAAAGCGATTTCATTTTTTACAACCTGACGCTGGAAATCATCGGCCTTTTTATTTTTATAAGTTCCATAAAGATCAATACATGCCAAGCCAATCGCGACAATAAGAGTTATAAGTAAAATATCAAATATTTTTCCTGTCCAAATCGAGCTCCGGATTTCTTGTTCTGAGTTATCCGAGGGCACTATTTTTTTCCCGATCTTTTCCCGATCTTTTCCCGAAATACCCTTAAACTTGTTCGAATTCTGCTTTTTCATGATACGTCGGACTCGACAATAAAGTAAGCTCCTTTGACTCTACTTTATCTATATTAATTATACCATCCATGTGATCGATTTCGTGTTGGAAAACGCGGTTGTAAATTTTTCCCTTTTTCGTATTATCCTTGGTTTTCCAATATTTTTTCTTCCCTTTTTCGTCGTAATACTCGAATTCTATCCATGCCGGCCTTGCAACAGGGGCAATAATCGGCTCGGCGCTCATGCACATTTCTGGATACTTCAAAAACTTTTCTGATCGTTTTGTGACTTTTGGATTAATTATTATTAACAGTTGGCCTTTAATTTCGGGCACGTAAACAACAGAAAACCTTTCCGGAATTCCGACCTGAACAGCTGTTATTCCCCGCCCCAGACCGGTTATCTTTCTGTATTTTTTCATGCACTCTTTTAAATATTTTATTTTAGACTTGAATTCGGGTGATTTTATTTTGTCTATAGAAACTTCTCTTGAGGGTTTCCTGAGATTTTCTAATTCCCCGATTTGATAAATGAATTGTCCAGTTTTTATTAGTTTTTCATAAGTTTCTCTTTTAAATTTTGAGGTTTTTGGAGCGATAGGATTATTCTTCATAAAGGCCATTTTTCAAGCATTATCGATTCTTTGTGTTCAGGGAGTTTTTGGTAAAGTTCTTCTGTAAGAAAAGGCATAAATGGGTGAAGAAGAATTAAAATGTCTTTTAAAACTTTTTCCAAAATAGGCTGCGTCTCTTCCCGTCTGGTCTTTGATTTTTCGATATATATATCGGCAAAGTCGTGCCAGACAAAATTATAAATCGCATCCGTTGCGAGATGAAGCGAAAAAGTTTCGATGTTTTTAGTCACCTCTGACTTCAATTCCTTAAGCTTTTTAAGTATCTCGCTATCGTCTGAATTCTGACTTTCTGAACTTCTGATATTCTGATCGCCTGAGTTTTGGGAGTGTTCTGGACTGAGTTCAATAATAAAACGGAAGATATTTTTAAGTTTTGTCCCAAAATTCCTGTAATTTTTGCACCTTTCGTCCATTAATTGCTTCGACGTTTTTCCATCTCGTCCCGGAATACTGTAGCCGTAAAGCGCCATCCTAACACTGTCTACCCCCCACTGCTTAATCAATTCGTTCGGGTCTATCCCGTTTCCGAGTGATTTTGAAAATTTTTGGCCTTTTAAATCACGGAGCATCCCGTGGAAAAACATATTTTTAAACGGAATCTCGTTTGTAAAATGGAGCGAAAGCATGATCATCCGACTGATCCACAGATATTTGATTTCGGGCGCAGAAATCTCAAAGTTCCAAGGAAAATACTTTGAATATTTGCCCTTCGTAGGCCAGCCGAGCGTAGAAATCGGCCAAAGCCCAGACGAAAACCACGTATCCAAAACCTGCTCGTCTTGGACTAAGTCTGAGCCCTGACAGATCGGACATTTTTCTGGACGGTTAAAAGAAACGACCATGCCCTCCCCCTTTCCGACTTTATGAGCCTTATTACATTTTTCGCAATACCAAACAGGAATCC
>JAMCZG010000003.1:0-11591 GCA_023485715.1 Patescibacteria group bacterium | reverse complement strand
AATTTCATCCGGAGCTTTTATTTTTACTTCAAAGGCATTTTAAAATGTCTACATTGAACAACAAATGAGGCTGTGCTAGAATTGCTTCATGGCCGATAATCAAAGAAACGACCATGCCCTCCCCCTTTCCGACTTTATGAGCCTTATTACATTTTTCGCAATACCAAACAGGAATCCTGTGGCCCCACCACAAACTTCTTGAAATCGACCAATCGTGAATTTCTTTATACCAATCGGCCAATATTTTCCGGTAGTTTTCTGGCAGAAAATTTATTTTGTCGAGGCTATTTAAAGCTTTCTTTGCCAACGGCTTTGTTTTAACAAACCATTCTGTAGAAATTAAAGGTTCGACAACTGTCTTGCACCTTTCGCAGACTGGGACAGAATGTTTATACTCCTCTACTTTGCTGACTGCATCCAATTTTTCCAACTTTTCAAAAGCAAGTTTTCGCGCCTCAACCGCTTTAATCCCGATTAAATCTTCTGTTAATTCTGTCATTTTGCCGGTCTTATCGATCGCGTGAAGTATTTCTAAATTACGATCTTTCCCGATTTCGTAGTCCAAAAGATCGTGTCCGGGAGTAATTTTTAAAGTGTTAGAAAAACAGGGCTTATCGACTCTTTTATCCTCAAAAATCGGTAATAATCTTCCAGTCAGCGGATTTCCCGCATTTTTCCCGATATATTCCCGAAACTTTGGATGATTAGGGTAAACCGCGATCGCAACATCAGCATAAATCGTTTCGGGTCGAACCGTTGTGATCTCAATATATTCGTCTGACCCTTCGATTTTGTATTTAACGAAATAAAGATTTTCGCTTCTTTCCTGGTATTCCATTTCCAAATCTTCGATCGCTGTCCCACATTTTGGACACCATTGGACAATGTACGCGTCCTTGTATAGTAAATCTTCGTCGAAGAAGCGCTTAAATTCTTCAAAGACAGCTTGTTGGATTTTCGGTTCGAGCGTAAACACTTCCCTCTCCCAATCAGCAGAAATCCCCATAACTGTCCAGGTTTTATGAAACGATTTGTATATCTCATCCCTAAACTCCCACGCACGTTTCAGCCATTCTTCTCTTCCGAGTTTTCTTTTGGATAAGCCCTGTTTTTCTAACACTTTATTGAATGTGCCCTCGAATAATATTCCAGCGTGATCTACCCCCGGCAGCAGCAAAACGTCAAAACCCTGCATTCTTTTAAAACGCGCGATGACATCCAAAATCGCGTGTTGCATCGCGTGTCCCAAATGAAGCTCGCCTGTTAAATTTGGCGGCGGCATTAAAAGTGAATATGATTTTTTTTGTGAGTCGGGGTTAGCTTTAAAATAGTCCTTCTTATCCCAAAAGTTATACCAGTCCTGTTCGTTTCTTTGATTATCGGCCATGAAGCAATTCTAGCACAGCCTCATTTGTTGTTCAATGTAGACATTTTAAAATGCCTTTGAAGTAAAAATAAAAGCTCCGGATGAAATTTCTCTCCCCTATCAATCATTTTTTGGACTTCTTTTACCGAGAAAAAATCTACCCTCTCTACTTCTTTACGATTAATTTTGAATGGTCCGTCGTTGGTTGCTTTAAAAGTTACAAGAAATAGTTTAAGCCCAGGTTGAACTGTTTTGTATTCATATACGTCTTTATATAAAAATTTAATATCTAAATCTGTGCCGAGCTCTTCGAACATCTCTCTTCTTATGGCATTTTTGTATGTTTCCCCTTTCCTAACGTGTCCAGCGGCTGATGAGCACCAATGAAGAGGCATGAACGATATATTTTTACCTCTTAGTTGCAAGCATATTTTTCCTTTTTTATTGAAAATGAATATATGGACAATTCTATGCATTAGATATTTTTTGTAAATGTCGCCACGCGAAGCCTCTCCAATAATCTCATCTTTTTCATTCACGACGTCAAGATATTCCATTAGGCCATTATATTATATTTGCTATACTTATCAAATGAAAAAAGATAAGGCAGAAAAAATTTTGGTACTTCTCAAAAAAAATTACCCTGAGGCAAAAATTATTTTAAACTATTCTAATAATTTTGAACTTTTGGTCGCTGTCGTTCTTTCTGCCCAAGCACCGGACACAACTGTGAACAAGGTGACAGAAAAATTGTTTAAAAAATACAAAACTGTTCAAGATTACGCAAATGCCGATCTTAATGAATTAGAACAAGATATTAAATCGATCGGGCTTTATAGAAATAAAGCAAAGAATATAAAACTTTCGGCAAAGATGGTGGTTGAAAAATTTAATGGAAAAATTCCTGTGAATATGACAGATATCCAAAAACTTCCTGGAGTCGGAAGAAAAAGTGCGAATGTGATTTTGGGAAATGCTTATGGAGTAGTTGAAGGAATCGCAGTCGATACACATGTTCTTCGCCTTTCCCAAAGACTCGGATTTTCAAAAAACAAAACTCCCGAAAAGATCGAAAAAGATTTAATGGAATTATTTCCTAAAAAAGACTGGTTTAAGCTCACATACCTTTTAATCGAACACGGAAGGAAAATCTGCGACGCAAAAAGACCAAAGTGCGACCAATGTTTTCTAAATAAAGTTTGCCCCTCTGCTTTTAAATTTCCCCGATTTAAAAAGATAATTTAGGATTCCTCTTTCTGTATTTTATGGGACTGGGCTCTTTTTGCTTTTTTTTCGTAAAAATTTTTTGAGTCACAACTTAAATATAATAAACAGTCGTTAGCTTTGCGAAGAGAAATTTCGAAAAATATCGGAACGAGCCTATATTATTCGATGATTGTTTTAACAGTGGAATACTAAATTAACGCAATGCCAAATTTGCTTTAAAATTTATATCTCTTAAAAGAGGCCTAGAGAATGTTATTGTATTTTGATTTTTTCTAACACCGAAAGACGTGTCGATGACCTGAAAATTATCAGGATAGGTTAAATTTAGTAAATATGGATCCTCGTCTGTCCCCGGCTGTTTAAAAACCTTAAGCGAATAGACAAAAGCGTTTTCAGACGAAATTCCTAAATTTGAATATTTATATCTTATTTTTACTGTTTTATACGAGTCAGTCGGAACAACGGTTAAAAACCCGTAAATTGTCTTATTGTCTTCGATCGATTTTTCTACCTCTAAACCCGATGGAGGACGAAAATTTTTATTTTCATAAATCAAAAAGTCTGTTACTGCGGGAACGATTTTTTGTTCTTGGCCGTCGATAAAAACCGATACTAGCTCCGCACCGAAAGGCAAAATTATCCTTAAGTAGTTTTTATAATCCCCTCCCGGCCACTCTCCGGCCTTACTTAAGTTTCTATATTTAATTTCGACATTTCCGTTTACGACTCCGCTTTTATCGATTGCTATCGTCTGGTCGATTTTTCTTTTTATAAAATAATTTGCTTTATTTACTCCCAGATTTGCTTCGTTTATTCCTAAAAAATCGTTTATCGTCTGACCGTTATTTTCCCGATTGTCCCAAAGAGAAGAGGATAAATCGTTTATCGTAAAAATGTTTTGAGTAATATTATCCGAAAAAACAAAAATCAAATGTTTTTCGTAAACCGATTTGGCGATAATATTTACAAAGTTCAAATAGGGGAGACTGTTCTCTGCCGCAATTTTATTTTGGATCGAATTGAATAGCGACCTTAAAAAATCCTGCTTCTGTGTCGATCCGGGAAAAAAATTTTTTTCAGCCTTGGTTTGAGTAAGCATATATAGGTTGTTGTCTGTTACTGTTTCCTTGTAATCCGAAACGTAGATCGGACCCAGAACAGAAAGCGCGTTTTTAACAAACGATACATCAACGCCTATTACTCCGTCAACGACTTGGCCGGTCTCTCGGTTTAACATAAGCGCAGCCATATATCCGTTTTTAGAAAAATCTACGTCAAAATTACTGTCACGTAGATAAAGATGCACCAAGGGAATATAGCGCCTTATCGGGAACGCCGGCTCTACATGTCCTTTAAGTTGTCCGTCTGCCTCGTATACATCGTGAATCGTAAAATCTAAAACCTTTCCGTTTTCTAGCACTAAAATCCCGTAAGAGCCGATAAAACCGCCGCCCGGACGAAGCTCCATGTTGTTTTGAAACAAAACCAGGTAAGTTTTTTTACCTTCAAACCCGAATATTTTTAAATACGTGTCCTTCGTGGACGTAAAAAGCTTTATCGCGTCGTCGAACTCTTTAATTTTGTTAGCCGGTAAAACACCGGCAAAAAAATTACTGTTTTTTTCGAGTTGTATTTTTTGTACTAAACCGGTGGCATTTTCGAATGTATCGATCGCGCTTATAAAATCGCTTTTGGGATTCATACTTTTACCGCTAACTACATCTTCAAATTTCGACATTCCTTCGATCGCTGAATAAACCGTGTCAGATATTTCTTCTCCGCTACGAATACTTACCGTAACCGGATCGAGCCAGTTCTTTTTTCCGATAAGCAAAAAAGTAAACTGAATAACCTCAGACGTTGTTTGGGCAAAAGAAAACAATTGCTTGGCGCTTTTACTTGCTACTTTTGCACGAACATAGTTAGATTTATAGATCGCGTCTTTAGCAAAATTTAACTGAAAAACTCCTAAAAAGAAAAATAAAGCCGTCGACAAAAAGGGGAGCAAAAAAACAATGATTAGCAAATACAATAAATATAAAAATAGGTTTGGCCGATGTTTTTTCCCGTGCTTCTTTTTTCGATCATGGTTATTGACTATGCTTGTATCTGACCGAGGCTTAATTTCTTTTTTCTGCATCGTTTCTTTTAATCGTTTTTCGACCGGATAGTCGTCGTCGAATAAATAAACTGAGTCTTCGGGGATATCTATTTTTTTAGATGTCTTAAAAATATTTATTTTTTCGTTCTTAAAATCAACGCGTAAAAAAGGGTCGATCCTTTGGAACATCCGAATTATTGATAATTGGGTAGGGGAATTCTTCGGAAAAAGAAAATAATATTTGCTTTTTTGCTTTTCGGATAAAGAAACTTCTAAAACAGAATCCGTTAAATCGGTAAGATAAACTAGATTTGTTTTTTCGGTCTCTAAGCCAAAAGCGGTTATTTTTCCGTGAGCCATTGCTTCGAGTAAAAATCGGTTTATTAAACTCGATTTAATTCTAGGCGTATTCTCGTCAAAATAATCTCCGAAAAACATTATTGTAGTATTTTTATAAGAATCTGTTACATGTTTTGCCAAAACATCTGCTCCAGAAATATAAGGAATTAAAAATATTAATTTTGATTTTAATTTTTCTGCCTGTTTAATAAAGTGACTTAAAACATCTGTTATCTCTTTTTCGTTGTTAAAAATTACAAAGATGTGGGAATATGAATAAGCGGGGATCCGGGGAATCCTTTTTTTAAACGGCAGCAATAAGCTGTTTTCGGGAACACTATTGTGAATCGGATTTTCGTTCGATGTTATGTAAACAGACGGAATGTTGGGACTAATTTTTTTGCAAATCCCGTTTCCGATAAATCCCTCTTTATCTACGATTAAAATTATTTTATTGTTTTCTGAAGAGGCAGCTTTGTCCATCAGATTTTATTTTATGCAACCTAAAGCTCGTTGTCTAGAACCATGTTCACGATTCTGTCTGCGTTTTTATTTTCCTCTCTGGGCACATATCTATAAGAAATGTCGGCGTTTAAATCCGCTTCCAGCTCCCGGATTTTAAAAAGCAGATTTCTAAGATCGGGGTTTTTTATTTTAAACAGGCCATTCAATTGGGAAGAAACAAGTTGCGAATCCAAAAAAAAATTAATTTTTAAATCGCTGTCTATTTTTTCTTTATTTTTATTTAACCATTCCAAAGCGGTTATTACCGCTTTGTACTCGGCGACATTATTCGTCGCGTTACCGATTTTTTCACCGAACGACGCGATTTTATTTCCCTTTGAGTCTTCGATATAGACTCCGGTTGCGGCAGGTCCGGGATTTCCTCTTGCGCCTCCGTCTGTAAAAATACGAATCATGTGTTTAATTATATATTATTTAAATCAGACCAGACTATGCCAAAAACTAACGACAGTAAAATCTGTCCCTGCTGAAGCGTTAAAAAATAGTGGTCAAACAACCCGATAAATAAAACTACAAAAAAAATTGAAAATTGAAAATGCCCACCCTGAGCGAAGCCGAGGGGGAAAATTGAAAATTTTTTCTTTTGAATTCGTTTAAAAGTAATAAATAAAAACCAAAGGAAAAACAATAATCCCAAAATTCCAAGTTCCGAGAAAATAAGAAGAAAAATATTGTGCACGGGCTGAATATTGAATATACCATTTGTTGTTTTATAAGAAGAGGGTAAATTTACCAAAAAATTATTTACACCAACTCCCAAAACCGGATTTTCTTGAACCATTAAGAAAGAAGCATTGACTAATTGTTCTCTTATGATCACCGATTCATCGCCCAAACTAAGACTTGCGAATCGATTGCCGATCGGGGAAGATAGTAAAACCGCGATTAATAAAATAATTAACATCGCATAATAAATAAAAAATCGATAACTTGTCTTTTTTTTAAAAAAACTAAAACCTGCAAATAAAACAACGATAAACCAAGCTATTATCGCAACCCTACTCATGGTTAAAAACAAAGCTATTATTCCCACAAAAACCGAAAACAATAAAAGTATTTTAATGATATTTGATATTTGATATTTGATATTTGATATTACGATTGCCATGGCAATCGTTAGGTACCCCGCCAATACATTAGGATGGGGCAATGTACCGTATGGACGAAGAATTAGTTTGCCGTTTATCGAGGCGTTGGCGATTCCGGGCGTTTGACCGTTAAAATTTCTTTCCCCAACAAAATATAAAATTCCGCCGACCGATTCCTGGTTTATAAACTGTAAAACTGCAATAATCGACTCTAAAACAACCCCAAACGACAAAAAAAGCGATAAAATCCCGAAATCTTTTTTTGTTTTTAATTTACGCGAAATATAAAATCCGAAGAAAAAAAACTCAAAAAACTTTAAAAATCCGTATAGTCCGGCTGGCTGGTTTTTTGAAAAAATAACACCGGCCAAAATAAAAACAGAAAAAGATAAAACTTTCCAGTTAAAAAGTCTTAAAATATCCGATTTGTGTCGAAATAAAAATATATTAAAAAGTAAAAAAATTAAAATGTCTGTTGTATATAAAGTAGGGGAGAGGTAGTCGATTCTTATCCCGTTAATAAAAGAAGATTCAGGCCAAAAATGTTTACCAAATTGCGTGGGTAAAAGAAGCAGTATTGAATAATAAATTAGATTCTCGATCTTGCCCGTTTTTATCTCCTTATTCGCGCGGCTTAATTATTAACACCCTGTTTTTTCCTTCGCCGATCGATTCTGAAACAACTTCCTTATCGTCCTGTAAAGATAAATGCACGATTCTTCTTTCCCATGACCTTAAGTTTGGAAGAGTAAATTCCTTTTTCTCAACTAACACTCGCTCCTTTGTCTGGAGCGCAAGGTTTTTGACAAAATCGATTCTGTTTTTTTTGTAGTCACCTACTTCAAGCGAAATCCTAACAAAACGTCCGATTTTTTTCGAAATAACAAGGGAGAAAATTAACTGAAGCGCTTCCAAAACCTCGCCGTGGTACCCGATAACTATACCCGTATCTTTTGTGTTTAAGATAACTTCGAGCCCTTCATCGTTTTCCCCCAAAGTAAAATCTCCTTCGATCTCTAAATATTTTAAAAGATCCTTGATAGTTTTTTCGATGTCTTTTATTTCTTTTTTATCTATCGCTTTCTTATCCATTCACTCAATCCCCCTAATCCTTGTAGTTTATATTGCTGTAGTATACCAAAAATTGTAAATGTGTTCCAATAAAGCGAAAGTCCGATCGGAAAGGTGTAAGAAAAAAATCCGATCATAACGGGGAAGATAAACATCGATTGTTTTTGAAAAGCAGACGCAAAATCTTCTTTGCTTTCTTTTTTAGGTTGCCCGTTTTGGATTTTAGGGGGCGAAACAAACATCATCTTCGACTGGATAAACTGGAATAATCCCGTGAGTAGCGGAACTAAAAGAATAAGCGGGCCAACTGAGCCGATAAGCTGAGACGGGTTTTGACCGAGAGGAATTCCAAAGAAATTCTGATCCCAGGGTGATGTAAGTTTAAAAGCGTTAAAATATATAATATTATTAACGTCGGAAACAACTTGATTAATGTTATTTCCGACTACCTTATTTAACACCGAATAAAGTGCCCAGATTACAGGAAGCTGAATAAGAATAGGCAAACACCCTGCCGCAGGGTTTACACCGTGCTCTTTGTAAAGTCTCATCGTTTCCTGCTGTAGCATTTTTGCGTCTCCTTTGTGTTTGTTTTTTAAATTTGAGAGATGGGGAGCCAAATCCTGCATTTTTTTGGACGCTCTAAGTTGTGAGTTCGTAAGCGGATATAAAATTAACCGTATAAGGATAGTAAGCAATATTATCGAAAATCCTAAAGCGTAGGGGATGTGTAAATAATATAATCCCTGATAAATAATAACCAAAACATTAATAATCGGATAAACTAAAAGCGTGTCAAAAATTGAGAAAAAAAACGACATAGTTATTTATTAAAAAACGACTGGCAAGACAGAACGCGTAAAACCGAAAAGCAACTGCCTTTAATTATACCGTATTTTTGAATGGAAATTTTCGCGTACTCAGAACATGTAGGGGAATACCTGCAAAACTTATTTACACCGAGCAAATTTTTAATAAATAAAGAAACTATTTTTTGGTAAAAATCGAGAAAAAATAATATTACCTTCATTGTTTTAATAAATTGCTTGCCCTAAGAGTATTTATTATTGATTCACTTATTATTTCCGGTTCTTTTTCTTTTAATCCAGACTTTGCTAAAAATAAAATATCATAGCCCGTATTTAAGTCGTCAATATTTTTTTGGACACATTCCCTGAGTATTCGCTTAATTTTATTTCTGACAACCGCTTTTTTATCGACCCTTTTTGAAACAACAAAAGCGAATCTGTTAAAAGAAAGGTTGTTTTTTAAAAACCTGATTTTAAACAAAGCAGAGTCGACTGTCTTGGCTTGTCTCAGGCTCAAGCTTGCCGATAATCTGAATTTCTTTTTCAACATGCAAGCCTATATAGCGATTCTTTTTCTCTTTCGCGCTATTCTTCTTTTAATTACCTTTTTTCCCGCATGCGATTTAATCCTCGCGCGATACCCGTGCTTCCTTTTTCTTTTTATTTTTTGCAACTTAATAGTTTTTTCCATGTTGTAAAAGTATATCAAAAATAAGGTTTAAAGTAAATGCACCCTTGTTGTAAATTATTGAGACTTAAATATCTATTTGTATCTATTTTTCATTCTTGACAAAAAGTTATCCACATAACTAAACTTCTTCTACATGAATAGCACCGAATTAAACGAGTTATGGAAAAAAGTCTTAGGGGAAATCGAGATCGAAGTTTCTAAAGCAATTTTTTTAACCCTATTTAAGAACACGTCGCTATTGTCTCTTGAGACAAACATCGCAAGCGTTGCCGCCCCGTCCGCGATGATTATCGACCTTTTAAAAAAAAGGTTTCAGGACCTGATCCAAAAAACTCTCGAAAAGCATGTTGGGGAAAAAATAGATTTAATTTTTGTCCCAAAAACGATGCCTGACAAAAAAGAAGATACCGGCCCGCTTTTTGTCGTACAGGAGGAAAAAAGCGAGAGGACAATCGGACATTTGCCCCGTGTTCGACCCGACTACACATTTCAAAATATGGCTGTTTCGTCGAGTAACCAGCTGGCATTCATATCTGCCCAAACCGTCGCACAAAAAATCGGCACAATCTACAATCCGCTTTTTATCTACGGACCTGTTGGCGTCGGAAAAACCCATCTTATGCAGGCGATCGCAAACCACGTTTACCAAAAAGACCCGACGAGAAAAATAATTTATACAACAAGCGAAGAGTTCACAAACGAGGTTGTCGAGGCAATAAGAACAAATAATACTTCGCAGATGAAACAGAGATTTAGGTCTGTATATCTTTTATTAATCGATGATGTGCAGTTTATCGCAGGAAAAGACAGAGTTCAGGAAGAATTGTTCCACACCTTTAATATACTTATCGATTATTCTGCGCAGATTGTTTTGTCGTCGGATCGACCACCTCAGGAAATCAAAAAACTCGAAAAAAGGCTTTCTTCGAGGTTTGCCGGCGGGTTAACGGTCGACATCGAAGCCCCGGATTTTGAACTGAAAACAGCGATCTTACTTATTAAAGCAAAAAAATACGGCATCGACTTGTCTGTTGAGATCGCAAAAATTATCGCAGATAAAGTCCAGGACGTAAGGAGCCTCGAGGGGACTCTTCTTCGAATATTGACAGAGGCAAAAACACTCGGAACAGAAATCACAGAAAATTTAGCAAGAAAGGCCTTAAGTGATAGGGGAGAAGAGGAGAAAAAAGAACATGTTCACCCAGAAGACATTATTAAAAACGTGTGCACTTTTTACGACATAAAGCCAACACAGATAAAAGGGCCCAAAAGAGACGCGTCCCTCGCAAAAGCTCGCCAGGTTGCGATGTATTTATTAAAAAAAGAGCTTAACCTGAGCTTAGTTGAAATCGGGAATATTTTAGGAGGAAGAGACCATACGACTATTATGTATGGTATTGAGAAGGTTGAAAATAACTTATCCACAAAAACTCAAATTTATTCGGAAATCATGGGGATAACAAAAAGTTTAAGAGAGTAGCGTGTATAAAAATCTACTTGCTTTTCTTATTATTAGTAATTATCCCCGTTGTTATCAACAGGTTTTCCACAATAGTTTTTATCGTTTTTTATTGAACCAGTAACACGTCTTTACTTTTTTCTACATTTTCAGATATACTACTACAACTACAAATATAAAATACTTAATATGAAACTTACGGTTCTTTCTGATAACTTACAAAAAAACTTGCCTTTAATAAACAGGGTTGTCTCCCAAAGAAGCCAATTACCGATTCTTTTAAACATTCTTTTAAAAACAGAAAAAGGAAAACTGCAAATAAGTGCGACAGATTTAGAAGTCGGAATACAAACAGATATTTCAGCAAATATCGAAAAGGAAGGAGCCATAACGGTGCCGGCGAAAACATTTTCGGAGCTAATCGGAACATTGCCGGTAGAGAAAATAACGATTCAAGCAAAAGACGGAAAACTCGAAGTCATTAGCAAGTCAACAAAAACTACTTTTCAGACAACCTCGACAGAAGAATTTCCGAAACTTTTTGAAGAAAAAGGCGAGGAGACGATAGATTTTAAAACAGAAGAAATGAAAAAAGACTTAAACACGGTGATTTTTGCTGCGAGCGCCGATACAGGAAGACCAGCGCTTTCAGGGGTTTTAATTAAAAAAGAGAAAAACGAACTGCTTTTCGTCGCAACAGACGGATATAGGTTGTCTTTAAAGAAAAAAACAACACTTGGAAAAATAAAAGAATGGGAAAATCCACTACTTGTTCCGGCTAGAATATTAAGAGAGGTAATTTCAGCAAAACAAGAAGGTGGGGAAGTGAAGCTTTTTGTGTCGAATAAAAATAATCAAATACTATTTCAAGAACAAGATTTGATTTTAATCGGCAGGCTAATCGACGCGATTTCG
>JAMCZG010000026.1 GCA_023485715.1 Patescibacteria group bacterium | reverse complement strand
CCATACACAGGTTATATTGAAAAGCCCGGGTGGTGAAATGGTATACACGCAGCGTTCAGGACGCTGTGCCTAAACAGCGTGGGAGTTCGAGTCTCCCCCCGGGCACCCTTCACATTCGTTCAGGGTAAACGGTCTTGTCAATATAACCTGTGTATGGTAAAGTTTACGTTGAGCGCAAGCGCGAAACGCGGACGTGGTGAAACTGGTATACACGCAGCCTTGAGGTGGCTGTGCCCTAAAAAGCGTGGAGGTTCGAGTCCTCTCGTCCGCACTTTTTATTTTTTTTGAACTTATTAAGGGGGTGAGATGAAGAGTTAATGAGTGAAAGATTAAAAGCACAAGGGTTGAAAGAACAAGTATATTAAATAAAAAAATTATGTACCAAGAATTACGCGACGGTTTGGATCGGGATACGGGTAAAAAGCGAAGTGGCTTGTTTATGAGTGAAAGATTAAAAGCACAAGGGTTGAAAGAACAAGTAATTGCTAAGTGGCCGGCAGATCCAAATGGGGATTTAAGTATCGAAATTTTTAGGAAAAAAGGGGCATTGAATCGAGTCAAGGGATTTTTTTGGCCTCATAGAACTGTAAGCGTTCCAATCGGAATGGGACAAAGTCTTTATGAGCCGATGCCTGTTATTATTAGAGGCGATGAAAGAGCAAGGATAAGAAAAAGAACAGGGGAGGTTTTATTTACGGTTTGATAAGGGCTCCTAGCTCAGTTGGTTAGAGCGTCGCATTTACACTGCGAAGGTCAGAGGTTCGACTCCTCTGGAGCCCACAGCTAATTTCGATTAGCCCCGTCAGATGTTAATAATCACTGGTACTATTGCGTACGATTATATAATGGATTTTCCGGGGAGTTTTTCGGACCATATACTCCCCGACCAGATTCATAAAATTAATTTATCGTTTATCGTAAATAAATTTGCAAGAAGAAGGGGCGGGACTGCCGGAAATGTGTCCTACTCGCTCGGACTTTTAAAAACCCCCCACACGCTTTTCACGTACGCCGGAAAAGACTTCGAAGATTACGGGAAGACTTTTACAAAACTTGGGGTTTCTTTACATGGTGTTTCTATCGACAAAAAAAACTATACCTCTACAGGTTTTGCCATGGCCGATAAATCGAATAATCAGATTTGGGGATATTTTTATGGGGCGTCGGACAATATTCCAAATTTAAAACTAAAAAAAGTTGCAGGTAGAAAAGACCTTATATTGATCGGCCCTGCGGGCGCATACGGGTCGATGTCTTTTGTAAAACAGTGTGTTAAGCTCGGAATTGATTATATGTTTGATCCCGGATTTATTCTTACGCAGGTAACGGACGAAGATTTAACGATCGGTGTTACGAATTCTAAATTTATTATCGGAAACGACTACGAAATAAGTCTTATTAAAAACAGGGTTAAGAATTGGAAGAAAAATTTTTCCTCAAAAGTTGTAATCACAACTCTCGGAGAAAAGGGCGCTGTAATCGAAGAAAAAGGAAAAATTTATAGAATAAAGCCAATAAAAGTTCAAAAAGCGGTCGATCCGACAGGAGCCGGAGACGCTTGGAGATCTGGTTTTTTGGCGGGCGTTGAGAGGCGGTTTAGCCTCGAGACATGCGGACAAATGGGTTCTGTTGCCGCGTCTTTTGCTGTTGAGAAATATGGATCGCAGGAGCATTTTTACTCGATCGACGAATTTAAAAATAGGTATAGGAAAACTTATAAAAGTTTGATAGACTTATGAACATGTTAAAAAATGGCGGTTACGACGTAAAAGATCTAAAGCTTGCCGGTGAGGGAAAATTAAAAATCGAATGGGCTGGCCAAGCTATGCAGGTTTTAAAATCGATCGGCGTTCGGTTTGCAAAAGAAAAACCTTTTAAAGGGTTAACGATCGCAGCTTGCCTTCATGTTACAAGCGAAACCGCAAACCTTCTTTTAACATTAAAAGCAGGCGGCGCAAAGGTGGTTACAAACGCGTCCAATCCCCTGTCTACTCAGGATTCGGTCGCAGCGTCGCTGGTGAAAGATTATGGTATTCAAACGTTTGCGGTTAAGGGCGAAGACAGTAAAACCTATTACAATCATCTAAACGCAGTGTTGGATTTTAAACCCCAAATTACAATGGACGACGGCGGAGATTTAATCTATATGCTCCACACAAAAAGACAAAACCAGATAAAGGATATTATCGGATCGTCTGAGGAAACGACAACGGGCGTTATACGGCTTAAGGCGATGGAAAAAGAAAAAGCATTAAAGCTTCCGGTTATCGCGGTTAACGATTCGGATACTAAGCATTTATTTGATAATCGCTACGGTACGGGCCAATCGACGATCGACGGTATAATCCGCGCGACAAATAATCTGCTCGCGGGAAAAGTTTTTGTAGTTTGCGGATACGGGTTTTGTAGCCGCGGTATCGCGATGCGCGCTAAAGGGATGGGTGCAAACGTTATTGTCACAGAGATCGATCCTATCAGGGCTTTGGAGGCGTCGATGGATGGTTATAGGGTTATGCAAATGAAAGACGCGGTAAAATTGGGAGACATTATAGTTTCGGCAACAGGAGACAAACACGTTATTACGGTTACGCACATGAAACTTATGAAAGACGGGGCAATAATCGCAAATTCCGGACATTTTGATGTGGAAATAGACATGGCGGGTCTTGAAAAAATAAAAAAAGGAAAAAGAAGACTTAGAAATTCGCTGGATGAATATATTATGCCGGGCAATAAAAAAGTTTACGTTTTGGGGGAAGGGCGGCTTGTAAATCTTGCGGCGGCAGAAGGACACCCCGCAGAGGTTATGGACATGTCGTTTGCGAATCAGGCTTTGGCTGCAGAATATTTTGTCAAAAATAAAGGAAAACTGGAAAACAAAGTCTACGTTTTGCCAAAAGAAATCGACGCAAACGTCGCAAGACTTAAACTGAAAGCGATGGGGATTTCGATCGATACTTTAACTCCCGAACAAAAACGCTATCTCTCTTCCTGGGACGAAGGGACGAAATAAATAAGTTAATGTTCGATTAATTTTATAATTCCTTTATAGGCGTCTACTTCCACGTAATCGCCGTTTTTAAAAACTTCTGTGGCAAATTTGGTTCCGACAATACACGGTTTTTTAAGTTCTCTCGCAACAATCGCAGCATGGCAAAGGATTCCGCCCTCGTCCGTAACAAAAGCCGAAGCTTTTTTCATCGCTGGTAAAAAATCCGGAATTGTCATCGGGGATACAATTATTTCACCTTTTTTAATCTCACTAATCTGCCGGTGCCCCATGAGTCTACGAACATATCCTTTTGCAACTCCCTGTTGAGCAGGATTTCCCTTTATTTGTTTTACTTTTTTGACAACATCGTCTTTTAAATGGACTTCTAATTTTTTTCCAAGCGTTGATTTATTTGTATTAATAAATAATTGATTATTGGCGAAAAAATAACCGCGATATCTTTTTTGTAGTATTTTTTCGCCCGGAATTTTTTCTGATATTATTTCTTTTGTTCTCAAAACTGAAGACAAATCTCCGAGCCGAGGATATATTTTAAATAACGATTTTCGAATAACAGTATCTGAGCTATTACAAAGCTTGTCTGTTAGAGTTCTTACTTTTTGGATATTTTTTAAATTTAATGCGGTTAGTCTTGTTGAGTCCATCTGGCAAAACCACCACATAGCCTCAAACCATGGATATCCGTCTTCCAACTCTTTTAAAAATCTTTTTAAATCTGAAAGATTTATTATTTTTTCTTTATCATAAATCGGTTTTATAAATGTCAGTTTTTGTATTACCATATTTTCAATATTTTTAATAAAAAAATTATCTTTCCTTGCTAGTTTTACTAAAAGATTTTGAACCCACTCGACCCCTTTCAAATCGTAATAAAAATGGACGGTGTCATCTGACCTTTCCGTAATTATGTAGGGAAGAAAGGGTTGTTTTTGTTCTGTCCAACCTTTTGGATTTATGCTTTCTCCCCTAACCCACGCCTCAACAGAGGGCAGAGAAAAATCCCTCGAAAATAATTTTTCGTAGGTGTTTAGTTTTTTCATATTTTCGGTAAATATATAAAATTCTAAAGAGTTTGTGACTAATTCTTGTCAAATAGTATCCATTTTCGTATAATATTGCAAGTTTGTCGAGGTAGCCAAGGGGTCAACGGGCATACTGACCGAAGGTCAGTACTGAGTCAGTTCGACTACGTCGAAGCTCAGAACAACTTACAATTTTGTCGAGGTAGCCAAGGTGGTCAAGGCACCTGTCTGAAGAACAGGCTATGTCAGTTCGACTCTGACCCTCGACACTTCGTCAAGCGAGCTTGACTCAGTGTAAACACCTTAGGTTTTTATGAATTATTTTGTTTACATTGTTAGATGTAAAGATGATTCTTTATACACAGGGTTTACATGGAATATATCTCAGAGGATTTGGGAACATAATTTTAGCAAACGAGGTGCAAAATCTTTGAGAGGAAAATTACCCGTGCATTTAGAATATTCAGAGGTCTATAATACAAAAACAGAAGCGTTAAAAAGAGAAAGAAAAATTAAAGGTTGGAGAAAGGAAAGAA
>JAMCZG010000021.1 GCA_023485715.1 Patescibacteria group bacterium | reverse complement strand
AATAAGAACTTACGAGTCGGAAACTCTTGAAGACAGTGTTGTTTCTTTTTATCCCTGCTATATCCATGCAGTTGGAGCAAAGACAAAATTATCGTCCTCCGTAACTCCTGATAAGAAATTTTTTATAGAATCTCAAATTGATCCGCTAGAAAGAGATGGAGACACCTTGAATGGCTTTAGAATCTTGCAGGACAAAATAGGAGATAAAAAAGGAGACAGGATGTTTCTTTGGATAAGTCCTAGAGGACCGGCTGGAACGGAAGGAATTTTTAAACATATAAATTATGGATATCATCAAATTTACCTAGGTGCAATAAAGGATGGTAAAAGCGAAACGTACGCGTTAAAATCAGACGTCAAAGAAGAAGTTCTAGCGACATGGATTAATCAGGTCTCGAACGGAGAAACTTCTGTTAAAGGAGAAACTCCTTGTGACTTTCTTCTTAATCCAGTCGTTGTTCCTTTTGGATCCCCGGATTTCTCTTCCGAAAATGCGATATCAGCTGTTTTATATAAACTAAAAGAGATATTGAAACAAAATAATCAAACTAAATTCTATGATAGTGTAGACATCGATGATCTGCCGTTCGTAATAAAAAAGGAAAAGATAAAACAAGACAAAGACGTGGAAAGAATAAGCAGGCAACTTGAAAGTCATTTTTCTTCCGATAAATATTTGGATTAAGAAGAAGCTAGGAAAGCGATTGCGGGGCAATTATATGTTTTATATGATAGATACGCAAACGAAAAAGGAGAGGTTCAACTAAAAGGATGCGCAGGGGGAAATATAAGTATTAATAATCTTTTTGGAAATAGTTTAGGGTCTACCATAAATAATATTTTTTCGACCGAATTTAGGCTCCAATCAGAAGAATGGTTTACTTGCCCAAGGTGTAAGTTTAAAGCTGATGGGCCGGTCGGAAATCAATGTCCGAAATGTCATTTAACAAAAGAGGAATACGCGCAGTCGGGGAATGAAGTTTGTTAAAGAAAAGAAAGCTTAATATAATGACATCAAAAAATTTTAGTGTTATTATGATAGTGTATGGACGACAAAGCTCAAGTAAATTCTCAAAATACAGTTAATCAGTCATCCCAACGGCCTTCGCAGGGGACGTCTCCACAGGCGTCAGTTAGTCCTCAGGCTTCGCCCGTAGGGACTATGCATAAAGAGTTAGAACAGCCAGTAGGTGTATCATTAGAACTGAACGATTATGTAAAATCCGCTGAAACAACTCCGCCGATCGAACGGGAGGTTTTAGACGCAGGAGTTCAAAAAGTTGACCATTTGCCTAAGCTTTCTGATCAGCATAATAATATCGGGATAAAACATTCGATTCCTCCGGTCCCTTTGATAATCGAAGAGCCAAGCGTCGTTCTTCCGATGACTAAACAAGAAGCAGAGAAAACATTTAAACAAAATTCAGTTTCGAGTGCGATTAAATGGAAAGCGGCAGAAGTTTTAAAGCAATTTTCAAAATTGTTTATCGGAGGGTAGAGCAATGTTTTTACAAACACCGGCTTTAGAAAATTTTGACACATTGATAATTTCATCTTTACTCGGTTTCGTAGCCGCAGCTGTGCTCGTTTTAGGGTTGGCCGGTATTTTATATCTTATATTTATAACTTACAAGAATCGAAACCGCGAAAAAGAATCCTTAAATTCAACACTGATCCAGATTTCTCTGCCGCGCGACAACGAGATTAAAATTGACGCAGCAGAACAGTTATTTTCAAGTCTCGCATCGATTAGGAAAAGCGGAATGTTCTCTTTTTTAAAATTACAGCCACATTTATCTTTTGAAATCGTCGGAGTGCCGGGGGACATAAGTTTTTTTGTGTATGTTCCAAATTCGATCCGCGACCTGGTCGAAAAGCAAATTAACGGTGCATACCCGGACGCAGAGATAAAACCTGTAGATACCGGAAGCTATAATAAAAAAGAGCATACAGTGGGAAATGAATACAATATTTTTTCAGAAACCGGAAAGGTCGCATTTACTTCTTTAAAGCTTAAATCTTCCAATTACCATCCGATAAAAGTTTATAAAGATTTGCCGACTGACCCCATGTCTTCGATAACTTCGGTTTTGGCAAAAATGACAGAAGGGGAAGGTGCTGCGATCCAGATTTTAATTAGTCCGTCAGACGAAAAATGGAAAAAACAAGGACGTTCGTATATTACAAAAACAAAAAAAACAGAAGCAAATCCAGAAACTGCAAAATATGCATCGGACTCTAAAGAACTCGAGGCGATCGAAAGCGAAATCTCAAAACCTGGATTTAACGCGGTCGTCAGAATCGTGGTATGTTCCAGTACGGTCGAATCCGCAAACGCCCACTTGAATAACATAAAAACAAGTTTTGGGCAGTTTAGCGGGCTAAATTCTTTTAAGAAGAACCGCCATTTCTTTAAAGGGCTTTTTATGAACGACTTTATTTACAGGTATATGCCTTTATTCGATCAAACATCTGTTATGTCCAGTGAAGAATTGGCAACGATATTCCATCTTCCCAACAAAAGTATTACGACTCCACACATCCATTGGGTAACGGCAAAACGCGCGCCGGCACCTGCCCAGATTCCGGAAAGCGGTTTATATCTTGGCAAAAGCTCGTACAGGGGAATATCGAGACCAGTTTATATCGACCTTGAAGACAGAAGAAAACACATGTACATCATCGGAAAAACAGGAGTCGGAAAATCCGAGTTTATGAAAGAAATGATTATGCAGGATATTAAAGCAGGAGAAGGAGTTGCTGTTATCGATCCGCACGGAGATTTAATCGATGATATTTTGCTTTTAATGCCGCCCAACAGGTCAGAAGACGTAATCTTATTCGATCCGTCAGACACCCAAAGGCCGATGGGATTTAACATGCTTGAGGCACAAACAGAAGAACAAAAGCATTTGGTAACAACTTCGATTATCGGGCTTATGTACAAGCTTTTTGATCCCCACCAAACCGGAATTATCGGCCCCCGTTTTGAACACGCGATTAGAAACGCGATGTTAACTGTAATGTATGAGCCGGGAAATACTTTTGTCGAGGTAGTACGCGCGTTGACTGACTCTGCTTTTGTTCAGGAGCTTTTGCCAAAAGTTCAGGATCCGATAATCAGGCGTTATTGGACAGACCAGATTGCGCAAACATCAGACTTTCATAAATCCGAAGTCTTGGACTATATCGTTTCTAAATTCGGCCGATTCGTCACGAATAAGACCATAAGAAACATTATCGGGCAATCAGATAGTGCGTTTAATTTTAGAAAAGTGATGGACGAAGGGAAAATTTTATTGATTAATCTTTCTAAAGGAAAAATAGGGGAGGAAAATTCTAACTTTTTGGGTTTGGTTTTAGTTCCCAAAATATTGATCGCTGCGATGTCGCGTCAGGATATAGCAAGAGATGAGCGGCGCGATTTCTTCTTGTATGTCGACGAATTCCAAAATTTTGCGACGCCCGATTTTGCGCAGATTTTGTCTGAGGCGCGAAAATATAAACTTAATCTTACCGTTGCGAACCAGTTTATCGGACAAATGGAAGAGGAGATAAAAAATGCGATCTTCGGAAACGTCGGCACACTCGTTGCGTTTAGGGTCGGAGTCACAGACGCAAATTATCTTCAGCACGAATTTCAACCAGTTTTTACAGAAGCGGATTTGATCAACGTCGAAAGATTTAACGCTTATGTGAAGACGGTTGTAAACGGCGAGCCTGTACCGCCCTTCTCGATGGATCTGGTAAAAGACATGAGCAAAGAAAAAGAACTTAAAAACCCGAGAGTCGCAGAGCTCGTCAAAGAACTTTCCAGGCTTAAATACGGAAGAGACGCCAGAGAAATAGAAGACGAAATTGCCCAAAGAGCCAGGCTCTAGTCCTCTTTATTATGCTTAGCCCTCATGATATACTTATAGTAATTAATGCGTCCGTAGCTCAGTGGTAGAGCGCTACTCTTATAAAGTAGATGTCCTTGGTCCGAATCCAAGCGGACGCACTCCGGCAAGCTCAGTGCAAGCATATTCACGATTATAATTCTACGAGGTGGGCGTTTTCCTTTGCGCGGTCTTTAACAAACTCCAAATATCTTTCTGTTGTAGACAATCTTTTGTGTCCGAGTATCTTCGAAAGTAAAACCAAGGAAACACCGTGTCTAATATGGTGGGCAACGAAAGTGTGGCGAAGGTCGTTTACCTTTGCGCCTTTTATATCGCACAGCCTAAAGTAACGTTCGATCGCGGTCCTAATATTTCTTATTAAAAACGGCTTGCCGGATTTTGTGACAAAAATCCTTTCTTCTTTGACTTCGGGTCTTACCTTTAAATATTTATCTAGGGCTTCTTTTGCAGCTTTGTTTAAGGGGACAACCCTTTCTTCGTGTTTTTCAAACGCCTGGATTTTTAAGTTGTCGCCATTTATGTCTGATAACTTAAGCGAAGCCAGTTCTCCGATTCTTATACCGGTTTGTAAAAGAAGTTCGATAACCGCAAACATCCTCTGGTCGTTTCTTGCTGCATCCCTAAGCGCCCTGTATTCGGTCGGAGTTAGAATTCTGGGTGGAGCGAGTTCGTATCTTGGGTGACTGACTAAAAGAGAAGGGTCGTCGGTGATATATTCGTTAATTTTTAAAAACCTATAAAACGTACGCGTCGAGTTAATTTTTCGCGATATGGATTTAGGGGTATAACCTTCCTTTGACAATTTTGCCAAAAAAGCCTCGAGGTCCTGTTTTGTAACCTCATGTATGTGGTTTTTGGATAACTCCTCCAAGAAACTGACTAACTGCTCGATGTCTTTACCGTATGCTACAATGGTAGAGTTCGAGTGCTGTTTTTCTTTGAGAAAGTTCTTGAATTGAACGTGGGCATCTCTAATTCTTATCGTTTTCATTCGAATTTAATAAAGCCTATAATATCAGCAAATGAGTTGATAGTCAAGATATGAAAAGAATATTATTTTTCGCGGTTTTAATCGGTTCGATTTTTATAATAAACGGTTTGGTGCGTTCGATCTACGGTCTTTGGCAAAAACAGGGCTATTTAGCCACGGCCCAAAAACAGCTCGAAAAAGAAAAGAGTGAAAACTCGAGGCTAAAAAAACAACTCGCGGAGGTTCAAAGCCCGAAATTTTTAGAAGAACAGGCGAGAAATAAATTACTTTTAATTAAAGAAGGGGAGCAGGAAGTGATAATCCCAAAAGAATTCCTGGGGGCTTCGGATTCGGCAAAAGGGAAAGAGCGCGATTCGCGGTCAAACTGGCAAAAGTGGTGGGATTTGTTTTTCTAACTCCAAAATATGTTGCGGGGCTGGGAGTTGCGCCCAGCCTGTGAGATTATGAGCCTCACGTGCACTGTACACTACCCCGCGCGTGCGTACTATTATAACAATTGATTTAACCGTGGTCAACCTGATATACTTTGATCTGAAAGCCAGGGTAGCTCAGTCGGTAAGAGCACAGCATTCATAACGCTGAGGTCGTGGGTTCGATCCCCACCCCTGGTACTTCTTTTTTATGAAAAATAATAATCCGATCGGTGTTTTTGATTCGGGGGTTGGGGGATTAAGTGTGTTAATCGAATTAAAAAAACTCCTCCCGAAAGAAAATTATATTTTTTTCGCAGATCAAGCGAATGTTCCTTACGGAGCTAAAACAGGTAAAGAACTTAAAGTTTTAGTATCTAAAATTATAGATTTTCTCGAGTCTAAAAACGCAAAAATGATCGTATTCGCCTGCAATACAGCAAGTGTCTATACGATAGAAGCGATGCGAAAAAAATATAAAACGCCGCTGGTTGGAGTCGTCCCCGTTATAAAAACCCTTGCCTTAAATACAAAAAATAAAAAAGTTGGAGTTTTATCGACTCCCGCAACAAGCAAAAGCCCTTACCTTAAAAAATTGATTAAAGAATACGCAAAAGGTTTAAAAATAATAAACATAGGAGGCCATGGATGGGAAGAATTGGTGGAAAAGGGAATACCAGAAGGAATACAAACGGATAAATTAATCAATAAGAATCTCAAGTCTTTGATCTCGGAAAGAGTAGACTGTATCGGCCTGGGTTGTACGCACTATCCTTTTTTGAAACAAAAAATAAAAAAAATTGTCGGTCCAAAAGTAAGAATATTTGATTCGGGAGAAGCTGTCGCAAAAAGAGTCAAACAAATTCTTTTTGAGGATAAAATATTCTCCGAAAAAAACATGGAAGATCGCTATTATTCTTCGGGAGATCCAATGGAATTCAAGCGGGTAGCAGAGAAACTTTTACCATTTAAGTTAAAAAGAGTACTTAAGGCAACAATATAATGGATTTTAAAAATAAAAAAATTGCAGTTATAGGATTTGGAGTAGAGGGTAAGTCCAGTGCAGGATTTTTAACAAGGAAAGGGGCAGAGGTCACAGCTCTAGATAAAAAAAATGGCAATAATTACCTTGGACACCTAGAAAAATATGACTTAATCGTCAGAAGCCCGGGGGTGAAATTTAACGAAATCCTAAATTCAAAATCAGGAATTCAGAAATCGGTAATAACTTCTCAAACGAAACTATTTTTTGATCTATGTCCTTGTAAAATTATCGGAGTAACCGGAACAAAAGGTAAAGGGACAACGGCGTCTTTGATTTATGAAATGTTAAAAATTTCGGGAAAAGATGTGTATTTAGGTGGAAATATAGGACAACCTCCATTTGATTTTTTGGATAACTTAAATAGTCAATCTTGGGTTATCCTAGAGTTATCGAGTTTTCAGTTACAGGACCTTACCAAAAGTCCCCATATAGCGGTAGTCTTAATGATTACATCCGAACACCTTGATTATCATAAAGACCTTAGCGATTATGTTGAATCTAAAAGAAATATCTTAAGATTTCAAACCTCATCTGATTTTGCGATTATAAATCGAGATTATCCGGCGAGTAATGAATCGGATATTCAGACTGATGGAAAGGTATATTTTATCAGCAGGGAAAGAGAGGTCCAAATGGGTTGTTTTGCTAGGGAAGGGAAAGTCGTGATCAGGACAGAGGCAGGCGATGAGGAAATTATTGATACGGATCAGATACTAATTCCCGGTGAACATAATTTTGAAAATATATGTGCTGCTGTTATCACCGCAAAATTAGCCGGAGCTTCGCTCGAAAGCATAAGAAAGGTTCTAAAAACTTTCAAAGGCCTGGAACATAGGCTCGAATTGGTCGGAACAGTCAACGGAATTTCTTATTACGACGATTCATATTCAACGACGCCCGAAACGGCAATTGCCGCAATACAGGCGTTTAAAAAACCCGAGGTTTTAATTCTCGGAGGCTCAAGCAAAGGAAGTGATTTTGGGGAACTCGGCCAAATAATTTCAAAAGCCGAAAATATAAGGGCAATTATTGGGATCGGGGAAGAGTGGTCTAAAATTAAAGATGCTATTTTAAAAACTAAAACCCAAAAACTAATAATTGAAGGAGCAAAAAATATGCCGCAAATAGTTAAAGCCGCCTCAAAAATCGCACAACCGGGAGATATTGTGCTTTTGTCTCCTGCGTGCGCGAGTTTTGGAATGTTTAAAAACTACAAAGACAGGGGAGAACAATTTAAAAGAGAGGTCGAAAAACTCAAAAGTTAATATGGGTAAATTCGGCTTCAAAGTTTCTTTTAAAGACAAATCATCAAAAGCCCGGATCGGAAAAATCACAACTCCACATGGTGTTATCCAGACGCCGGCATTTACTCCGGTTGGTACTCAAGCCTCAGTTAAGTCCCTAACGCCCCGGGATTTAAAAGAAACTGGAACCCAGATGTTTTTCGGTAATACTTATCATTTACATTTAAGGCCGGGCGAGGATGTGGTTGAAAAATTCGGAGGATTGGGAAGGTTTATGGGATGGGACGGCCCGACGATTACAGATAGCGGAGGATTTCAGATATTTTCTTTGGGCGATCGGTTGGAAGAAAAAAACCCGGAAAGAACAAAGTTAATTGAAATTAGTGATAACGGAGTAAAATTTCGTTCTCACCTGGATGGGTCACTTCATTATTTTACTCCAGAAGAGTCAATCCGCATTCAGCATGCTTTAGGCGCAGATTTAATTATTGCCTTTGATGAATGTCTATCTTATTTTTTAACCGAGGAACAAGTGGAAAGCGTTTTGCCAAGAATTCACAATTGGGAAAAAAGGTCTCTTGAGTATCATGAAAAACATTCAAAAGGAAATCAGTTTATTTACGGAGTTATTCAGGGAGCTGCTTTTAAAGATCTCCGAAAAATTTCAACGGATTTTATCTGTTCTCTTGATTTTGACGGGTTTGCAATCGGTGGGGTGGCAAATGCGGGAGAATCAAAAAAAGATATTTATAGCGTAGTCGAGTGGGTAACACCGGAATTGCCGGAGGGAAAACCTAGACATTTATTAGGGGTTGGGGAGGTGGATGATATTTTTGAAATCATAGAAAGGGGAATAGATACTTTTGATTGCGTTATTCCGACCCGCTTGGGAAGAACCGGATTCTTGTTTGTCGACCCAAAAGAGGGTAATATTGAGAACAGATTCAGAATCGACATTAATAAATCTATTTTTGCAAAAGATCAAGGACCGGTTACTAAAGACTGCGGCTGTTACGTTTGTCAAAATTTTACCCGGGGTTATCTAAATCATCTTTTCCGCTCAAGAGAACTTTTGGCCTATAGGCTTGCCTCTTATCATAATATTTATTTTATAAATAATCTTGTCGAAAAGATAAGAGACGCAATTTTAAATGGGGAGTTTAAAAAGATGAAAAGAGAATGGCTTGGTGGTAGAATATAGTTATTATGAAAAAGAGGATATTGACGGGGGATAATACAACCGGAAGACTTCATCTGGGTCATTATGTAGGATCGCTTGAAAATAGAGTGAAGCTTCAGCATGATTATGAAACCTTTATTTTGCTTGCCGATATGCATTCTTTAGCGTATCCAAAATATATTGGCGAACCAGGTACGGTTGCCGATTCCGTAATTCAAGTGACTATAGATAACTTAGCGGTTGGACTCGATCCGAAAATTTCAACAATTTTTGCAGAATCAACTGTTCCTGAAATTTATGAACTCGCCACCATTTTTAGTATGCTTGTTTCTCATAACCGCGCTTTAAGAAATCCAACAATTAAAGAAGAAATAAGAGAAAAAAGCTTGGGCGATAATTACTCTTTGGGTTATATATTTTTCCCAATTCTTCAAGCAGCAGACATTCTATGTGTAAAAGCAGATTTGGTTCCTGTGGGAGAAGATCAACTTCCTCATATTGAGCAAACAAATGAGATAGTAAGAAGATTTAACCAACTATATAAAGGAGAAGTCTTAAAAGAGACAAAAGGTCTTGTTGGCCGTATAAAAAGATTGGTTGGAACGGACGGAAATGTCAAAATGACTAAATCATTGGGTAATTGTATTTACCTTTCTGATTCGGAAGCCGATGTAGAGAAAAAAGTTATGAATATGTATACAGATCCAAAAAGGATTCATCCGACGGATAAAGGTACCGTGGAGAACAACCCGGTTTTTATTTATTTAGATGCTTTTGGAAAAGAAAAAGACAGATTTCAAATCGAAGATTTTAAGATTCGATACAGAGAAGGAAAGGTGGGGGATGTCGAGGTTAAAAAATACTTGATTAAAGTTTTAAACGATTTTTTGGCTCCGATCAGAAAAAGACATAAAGAATTTGAAGCAAATCCAGGAAAGGTAAAAAAAATCTTAGAAGAAGGCACAAAAAAAGCACGGGGAGAAGCAATTAAAACCTTAACTGCGGTTAAGAATGCGATTAATATGAATTATTTTGAAGGATAAATCATTGGCAAATTAGCCTCAGTGTGGTATACTTTCGACATGTCTTCCCCAAATGTTAAAAAAAATAACAAAAATGGTCGTCGAAACTTTAAAGTAAAGATGCGGTTTTCCTGGAAAAATCTTATCTTGTACAGTTTTCTGTTTATTTTTTTGCTTTTTTTGTTTTCGAGTTTTACCCAGTCGCTAGAAACTAAAAAACCCCTTTCGCTTTCCCAGGTTATAAATGACGTTAAAAACGGAAAAGTAACTAAAGTTACGATTTCTGATAATAAACTTACGATTCAGGAAAAAGACGAGGTTTTTCAGGCGTTTAAGGAGCCCGGCTCGAATGTTTATCAGATTTTTAAAGACGCCGGGGCATCACTTGATAAAACCGAAGTGGTAGTCAAAGACGAATCTGGCTTAAACAGCTGGCTTAATATATTGGGATCGATATTGCCGGTAATTTTAATGGTCGCCTTTTTCTATTTTATTTTCCGCCAGGCAAGGGGGGCGCAGGAGAGCATATTCTCTTTTGGCCAGTCAAAAGCAAAGCTTTTCAATAAAACTCAACCCAAAGTTACTTTTGCGGATGTTGCCGGAGTTGATGACGCAAAGCAGGAATTAACAGAAGTTGTGGACTTTTTGAAAAACCCGGGAAAATATAAATTGATGGGAGCCAGAACTCCAAAAGGCGTACTAATGGTTGGTCCATCTGGAACGGGTAAAACATTACTCGCGCGGGCTACAGCAGGCGAGGCAAACGTTGCTTTCTTCTCGATGGCAGGGTCTGAATTTATGGAGATGTTGGTAGGAGTCGGTGCGAGCCGCGTTCGGGATCTTTTTAACACAGCCAAAAAAGCCCAGCCTGCGATTATTTTTATCGACGAAGTTGACGCGATCGGACGTCAAAGAGGGGGCGGATTTATGGGCGGGCACGACGAGCGGGAACAAACTCTAAATCAAATTTTAGTCGAGATGGACGGTTTTGCACCGACAGAACAACTGGTCGTGATCGCGGCGACAAATCGCCCTGATGTTTTAGATCCGGCCTTGATCCGTCCCGGCAGGTTTGACAGACGGGTTGTTTTAGATATGCCAGACCTTGAGGGCAGAAAATCGATTCTTTCGATCCATGCTAAAGGAAAGCCGTTTGGCGAAGATGTTAATTGGGAGAAAGTGGCAAAGAGGACTGTCGGATTTTCGGGCGCAGATTTGGAAAATATGTTAAACGAAGCCGCAATTTTAGCAGCGCGTCTGGGCCGAAAAGCGATCGAAATGAAAGATATAAACGAAGCCTCGACAAAAGTTAAGCTCGGACCCGAGAAAAAAAGACTGCAATCTGAAGAAGATCGTGAAATGACGGCGTACCATGAGGCGGGACACGCTTTAGTTTCTTGGCAAATGCCCCATGTTGATCCTGTCCACAGGGTTTCCATAGTAAGCCGTGGGTTTTCCCTAGGCCACACGATGATCGAACCAGTAGAACACGTCCATGAAACAAAAACACATCTTTTGGAGCAAATCACAGTGATGCTCGGCGGAAGGGCGGCAGAAAAATTAATATTTAACGAGATGACAACCGGCGCTTCAAATGATATTGCACGCGCAACAGAACTCGCGCGAATGATGGTAGCAGAATTCGGGATGAGCGATTTAGGGCCGATAAATTTAGATGGAGAAAATAAATCTTTTTACGACAAGGTAAATATTTCACCCGAAATGGCAGCTAAGGTAGACCTTGAAGTTAAAAAAATAACTGACATTTGTTTTAAAAACGCACAGGGGATTTTACTTAAACTAAGGGGTAAGCTCGATCTTTTGGCAACAGAACTTCTTAAAAAAGAGACACTTGAGGCGGAGGAATTTGAAACGCTAATCGGTATTAAAAAAGTCCAGGCAAGATTAAAAACCAATAAGTAAGCTGTTGACAATAAATAGGGTGTGTGAAATTATTTAAATAATGAGTAAATTCTCCAAGAAAGAAGCAATCAAGTATGGTTGGGAAAAAACCATAAAAAATCTCCGGTTTTTTATCATATTGGCATTAATACTTTTTTCGATATCGTTTATTCCGTCCTTTATTAATGCCGCCTTAACATCGTCTTCTGAGGGGGGCGAGTATGTCGGTCCCGCCACATTTTCTCTAATATTAAATTTTGCTTTTTGGGTTTTACAAATGGTTGTCGGCATCGGCCTTATAAAAATTTATCTTAGGTTTATCGACAGTCAGGAAGCAAAATATTCCGACCTTTTTTCTTATTACCGCTTGTTTTTTAAATATTTAGCCGGGTCGATTCTTAGTGGTTTAATAGTTTTTGCAGGATTTATTTTGCTTATCGTGCCGGGAATTATTTGGGCGATTAAATACCAGTTTGTTGCATATTTGATCGTTGATAAAAATATGGGTCCGATCGAGGCATTAAAAAATAGCGGCAAAATAACAAAAGGTGTTAAATGGAATCTGTTTTTATTCGGTTTGCTCCTTGGCTTAATCAATATTGCAGGGATGCTCGCTTTAGGAATCGGACTGTTTCTTACAATTCCGACTACCATGCTCGCAACTGCGTATGTTTACCGCAAACTCTCACCCTAATCCCAGCTAAATTTCTCTTGGTTTAGCTTGGTAAAATGATATAATGTTTCCAACATGAAGAAATTTTTACTTGTCGACGGGAATGCAATTTTGCACCGTGCCTTTCACGCGCTTCCACCACTTACGAATAAAGACGGAAATTTGGTAAACGCTGTGTACGGATTTTTTTCGATGTTTCTAAAAATCCTCTCCGAAGTTAAACCAGATTATGCCGTTGTCTGCTTTGACAGGCCAAAGCCCACCTTCCGCCAGGCTCTGTATGTGGGCTACCAGGCGCACCGGCCAAAAATGGACGATACTTTAATACCGCAAATACAAACAGTTCACGAAATTCTAGCCAAAGCAAAATATAATATTTTCGAGATCGACGGTTACGAGGCAGATGACTTAATCGGGACGATCTCTAAAAAAGTTGTCGACGATTTTAATTCAGAAGTCATTATTGTTTCGGGGGACCGTGATATGTTGCAACTCGTAAACTCGCACGTAAAAGTTTTGTCGCCGATTACAGGGATCACGAAAATGATTTTATTTGACGAAAAGCTGGTCGAGGAAAAGTACGGGATAAAACCTTTACAAATTATAGATTATAAGTCGCTCGCAGGTGATTCCTCGGACAATTATCCGGGCGTGCCGGGTGTCGGGCCGAAAACAGCATCAGCTTTATTAAAAGAATACGGAACGCTTGAAAATCTTTATCAAAGCCTTGATCAGGTAAAGCAGAAAAACGAGAATTTATCACTAAAACTCGCTAGCGGAATCGAATCGGCAGGTTTGGCAAAGAAACTTGCAACGATCGTCAAAGACGCGCCTGTTACAATAAATTTGGATAGCTGCTCCATTTCTGACAATAATATAGACCTACTCGTAGAATCTTTTAGAGAATTGGGATTTAAAAGTTTATTAAATCGGGCTTCAAATAATAATTCTTCAAAGACAGAAAAAAAGGTTCAAAAAAAAGAAAAAAGGGAAGAAAGAGAGCAATTGGGATTATTATGAAGATAGCCTTGGTTCATGATTATATAAAAGAATACGGGGGAGCGGAAAGAGTATTAGAAGCACTTCATGAAATTTGGCCCGATGCCCCGGTTTTTACGACAGTTTATCTACCTAAATTTTTAGGCCCGCACAGAGAGAGGTTTAAAAACTGGAAAATTAAAACCTCTTTTCTTCAAAATATTCCGTTTAAAGGAAAGATGATAAGTATTTTCAGGATTTTTGCGCCGGGCGTTTTTAGAAGTTTTGATTTTTCCAAGTTTGATATCGTGATCGTTTCTGCGACTGGCGCGTATTCACCGAATTCGATAAACAAAAAAAATGCCGTTCAGATTTGTTATTTTCATACACCGCCGAGATATTTGTATGGGTATGCCACAGCCAGGGAATGGAAGAAAAACATTATTTTTAGAATGGTAGGCGAAATATTAAACCACTTTTTAAGATTCACGGATTTTAAGTCTTCAGAAAACATCGATTTTGCGGTCGCGAATTCGGAAGAAGTTAGAAAAAGAATCCAAAAATTCTACAAAAAAGATGCGGTTGTAATTTATCCACCGGTCGAGACAATTTCAAAACTCTCCTTCGACCCCGAGCTCAGGATCGAGGGGAAATCTCAAAACTATTTCTTGGCCGGGGGGAGGCTTGCTAGACCGAAACATGTAGATTTAATAATAAAAACTTGTACAAAATTAGGCCTTTCGCTTAAGGTTTTTGGAAAGCCTTTTGCCGGATACGGAAAAGAATTGCGATCGATCGCAGGACCGACTGTTGAATTTGTTGGAGAAGTAACGGATGAAGAAAAATTGGAATTGATGAAAAATGCAAAGGCGTATATTTTTGCTTCAGAAGACGAAGATTTTGGGATAACACCGGTTGAAGCGATGAGTGTTGGTACTCCGGTTATAGCGTTCCGGTCGGGAGGAGTGCTGGAAACCGTGATCGAAGGAAAAACCGGAATATTTTTCGACGAGTTGACGGTGCAAAATTTATCACAAGCGATTAATAAATCCCAACATAGTGCAATTAATCCCTTAGATTGTATAAAGCAAGCCCAAAAATTTACCAAAGACAGGTTTAAAAGAGAAATTAAAAAGTTTATTGAATCAAAAGTAAAATAATTATGCCGGAATTACCAGAAGTCGAAACTATCAGAATGGGCCTTCAAAAATACCTAGTTGGGCATAAAGTGATAGGCGTCGAAATTAGGCTCAAAAAGCTAGTTTCAGGGGAAACAAAAAACATAATCGGAGCAAAGGTTAAAGATGTAAAAAGATTTGGGAAAGGATTAGTCCTCGATTTTGACAATGGTTTTTCGATCGCTTCGCACATAAAACTTACAGGCCAATTTATATATCAGGGCCCGGACCTTCCGAAGCACCTTTGTCCGTCAAAAGAGAAGGTCGGGAACCTTCCTAATAAATGGACGCATGTGATTTTTAAACTCGACCGCGGTGCGGTTCTTTACTACAACGATTTGAGGCAGTTCGGGTGGATAAAGATAATTAAAACAACCGAGGTTCAAAATCTCCCGTTTTTTAAAGAATTGGGGCCAGAGCCTTTTAACGGTTTGACTTCCGAGTTATTTCGCGAGATTGTTAAAAGTTCAACATCGCCGATAAAGATAATTTTAATGGATCAAAAGAGAATCGGGGGAGTAGGAAATATTTACGCAAATGATGCGTTATTTTTGGCCAAGATCGATCCAAGAAGAAAATCAGCGTCTCTTTCGACACAGGAGATAAAAAGACTATATGAGTCGATCGAAAAAGTTTTAAAAAAGGGTCTGGAACAAGGTGGGGCAACAGAGTTGAATTATGTAAATGCTTTTGGTATGGAAGGGGGATATCAAAAATACTTTTCAGTTTATGGTAAAGAAGGGGAAAAGTGTAATAATTGTGGAGGAATTATTAAAAAAATAAAACTGGGAGGCCGTGGTACATATTTTTGCCCTGCCTGTCAGCGTTGATTCTTATGGAAATTTTTGGTAGGATTAAAATCTGTTAATTGAAAAGATGACTAATTCATATTCAGAAAGAATCGTAATCTCAGTCGGAGGATCTCTTATCGTTCCCAAAGAAGGAATCGATACGGATTTTCTTTCCAAGTTTAATAAGTTTATAAGAAACTTACTGGCGGAAAATAAAAACCGCCAGTTTTTTTTGGTTATTGGTGGAGGGTCGACTGCGCGTGATTACCGGGATGCTGGCGTAAAGGTTGTGGGTCACGAACTGACCCGAGACGACTTAGACTGGCTAGGTATTCACGCGACAAGACTTAACGCACAGTTAATCAGAACAATTTTTCGGGATATTGCCCATCCTTATATAATTAAACACTTCGAAATTATCAGAAAAGTTTCGGAACCGGTTGTTGTTAGCGCAGGATGGAAGCCGGGATGGTCAACGGACTACGACGCTGTCTTAGTTTGCGAAGATTATAATGTTCGCACGATAGTAAATTTAAGTAATGTTGACATGGTATACGATAAAGATCCTCATAAATTCAAGGACGCAAAACCGATCCAAAAAATTTCATGGAATAATTTCCGGAAAATAATAGGCGACATATGGATTCCCGGCATGAACGCGCCTTTCGACCCGGTCGCAGCTAAAAGGGCGCAAGAAATCGGCATCAAGGTTGTAGTAATAAACGGCCATAAATTGGAAAACTTGGAGAAATTTTTAAAGAAGCAACAGTTTGTCGGAACTGTTATCGGGTAAAATTCTATTGACGAGTTAATTTCTTTCTGCTAAAGTTTAATCTCAGAATCGAAGTGCCTACTTTTGTTTTTTTATGGCAAAAAGTTTGATAAATAGCATAAACGGCAAGTTTAAAGGTAAAGATATACTTTCCCTCGATCAGTTTGCCCCCTTAGATCTAAAGATGCTTTTTTCGTTGACAAAAAAAATGAAAAACATCGCGTTTAACGCGAAACCATCTAGAATACTGGATGGAAATATCGTTACTCTTATTTTTTATGAGCCGTCGAGTCGGACTTTTGGATCTTTTTCGGCCGCTGTAAAACAGTTAGGGGGGCAAACTGTTGAAATCCAAAACCCACAGAGTTTTTCCTCTGTCGCAAAAGGAGAGACACTTTCTGACACGATAAGGGTTTTTGAAGCATACTGCGACGCCATAGTCATTAGACATTTTGAGGTCGGGAGCGCAAAAAAAGCCTCAGATTATGCATCATCTGTTCCTGTTATAAACGCCGGAGACGGAACAGGGGAGCATCCGACACAGGCATTGCTCGATTTATACACGATCCACGAAAAATTCAACCGGTTAGATAATCTTCTGGGCGTAGTCGGGGGGGATATTCTAAATGGTAGAACAATCCATTCGCTGATTAAGGGCCTTTGTAAGTTTAAGAAGAATACACTTTTTCTTCTTTCTCCCAAAACACTACGGCTCACAAGAGCCGATTTTTTATATTTCCAAGATAAGGGGATTAAGTTAATCGAGATCCAAAGCGAAAAAGAGATACCAAAGAATGCCGATTTTTGGTATTGGACCAGGGTTCAAAAAGAGCGGTTCCATGATTTAAAAGAATACGAAAAAGTCAAAAACAGATTCATCGTAACAAAGAAACTGCTAAAAGATTACGGAAATAAAAAAATGATTTTGATGCATCCGTTGCCCCGAGTCGGAGAGATCGATATCGATATCGATCGTGATCCCAGGGCCGTTTATCTTGGACCGCAAACAAGAAACGGAATGTATATAAGGATGGCCCTCCTGGCTTTAATCTTGGGAAAAGTATGACCGGAAAACTCGTTTTAGAAGATGGCTCCATTTTTGAGGGGAAAAGTTTTGGATTTGAGAAAAGTACTGCCGGCGAAGTCGTATTCTCAACAGGTATGGTCGGATACCCGGAAAGCCTCACAGACCCCTCTTATAAAGGACAAATCCTGATTTTTACTTATCCATTAATCGGGAATTATGGGGTTCAAAATAAAAAATACTGGGAATCTGACGGTATAAAAGTTTCCGGACTTATTGTTTCGACGTATAACGATACACCTTCACACTTTTTAAGCGAGATGTCTTTAAGCAGTTGGCTAAAAGAGGAGAAAGTGCCGGCTTTGGAAATTTCCGATACGAGATTTTTGACCCAAAAAATAAGGACAAAAGGGACACTTTTAGGAAAAATTGTTGTGGACGAGGATATTCCTTTTTATGATCCCGACAGAGAAAATTTAGTAGAAACCGTTTCTTCCTTAGAACTAAAAAAAATCGGAAACGGGGCAAAAAACATAGCAATAATAAATTGCGGAGTTAAGAAAAACATAGAGATATGCTTATTAAAAAGAGGAGTCCGAATCACGGTTGTGCCCTGGAATTATGATTTATTTAAAACATTAAAACCAGAAGAAATCGATGGCATTGTTATTTCCAGTGGTCCAGGAAACCCGAAGAAAGTAAATGAAACAATCATGACAGTTCAAAAAGCGTTAAATAAAAAAATTCCGATTTTGGGAATTTGCCTTGGACATCAATTGCTTGCGCTTGCCGCGGGCGGAGACACGCATAAATTAAAATTCGGCCACCGAAGCCAAAATCAGCCGTGTGTATTAAAAGAATCAGATAGATGTTTTATAACTACGCAAAATCACGGGTTTGCAGTAAGCAAAATACCTCCGGGTTTTAAAGCCTGGTTTGAGAACGCAAATGATGGTTCAAACGAAGGGATAATCCACGGACACCTTCCTTTCATGTCGATACAGTTTCATCCTGAAGCAAACCCCGGACCGATGGATACGGAGTGGATTTTTGACGATTTCTTAAAATTGCTATGAAGAAAATAAAAAAAGTATTAATCTTAGGCTCTGGGGCGTTGAAAATCGGTGAGGCAGGAGAATTTGATTATTCTGGTTCTCAGGCTATTAAGGCGATTAAAGAAGAGGGAATTAAAACGGTTCTTGTTAATCCTAATATAGCAACGATACAAACATCAAAATTTCTAGCAGATACTGTTTATTTTTTGCCCGTCGACGACTTTTTCGTCGAAAAGATTATTAAAAAGGAAAAACCGGACGGAATTTTGTTGTCGTTTGGGGGCCAAACAGCGCTTAATTGCGGCATTAAGCTGCATCAAAAAGGGATACTCAAAAAATACGGTGTTGAAATTCTCGGTACACCGATTTCTGCGATTATTTTAACCGAAGACAGATATGAATTTGCAGAACATCTCAAAAAAATCGATACCCCGATTCCTAAGAGCCAAACTGCGGGATCGATAAAAGAAGCGTTAGAAATCGCAAGGGAAATTGGATATCCAGTAATGCTCCGGTCTGGTTTTGCATTGGGCGGCCAGGGCTCGGGTGTGGCAAAAAATAGTAAACAGCTCGAAAAAATCGCATCTGTTGCATTTTCTTTTGTCCAACAGATTCTGGTTGAAAAATATCTGTACCATTTTAAAGAGATAGAATACGAGGTTGTAAGAGATAAGAATGATAATTGTGTGACGGTATGTAACATGGAAAACATGGATCCTCTAGGAATTCACACAGGCGAGTCGATCGTTGTCGCCCCAAGTCAGACCCTAACCAATTTTGAATATCACACCCTTCGCGCAGCAGCGATTAAAATAGTCCGGAGCCTTAAAATAGTCGGCGAATGCAATGTGCAATTCGCGTTAAATCCCAGCCCATCTCAAAATCCAAAAGATAAATCACGCGGGGAATATCCCCTTGAATATTATGTAATCGAGGTTAATGCGCGTCTTTCCCGGAGTTCGGCACTTGCCTCTAAGGCCACGGGCTATCCGCTTGCGTATATCGCAGGCAAACTTGCGCTTGGTGCAAACTTAATCAGTATTAAAAATAAAGTAACAAAGGTTACGACGGCGTGTTTTGAACCTGCGCTTGACTATGTCGTAGTTAAAATTCCACGTTGGGATATTGAAAAATTTAAAGGCGCAGACGAAACGATAGGAAGCAGTATGAAATCTGTGGGAGAGGTTATGGGAATCGGAAGAAAGTTTGAAGAGGCATATCAAAAGGCGATTCGAATGCTTGATCTAGATTTTGAAGGGGCGACCAGTAAACTCCTTATTAAAAACGGTTCGATCGAAGACTCTCTTAGAATTCCCACTCCAAAACGTATGTTCTCAATAGCGGAGGCGATTAAAGAAAAGATGTCGATCGAAAAAATATATAACTTTACAGGTATTGATCCCTGGTTTTTAGAAAGAATCAAAAAGATCGTCGAGGTGGAGGAATCTGTGCCCGAGAATATCAATGGTCTGACCAGGGAAAAATTAATTTATCTTAAACAGCTGGGAATTTCTGATAAGAGGATCGGACAACTTGTCGGGACAACAGGTCTAAATATAAGAAAATTACGCAAAAAATACGATGTTATTCCGTATGTTTTTCAAATAGACACATTAGCTGGTGAATTTCCCGCTAGAACAAACTATCTTTACCTTACTTATAACGGAAGTCATAACGATATAGACCCGCTAAAAAAAAGCGGTGTTATCGTATTGGGATCCGGTCCGTATAGGATCGGGTCCTCGGTCGAATTTGACTGGACCAGTGTTAACACAGCACTCGCATTAAAAAAACACGGTAAGAAATCGATAATTATAAATTGTAATCCCGAGACGGTGTCGACCGATTACGATATTTCCGATCGACTATATTTTGAAGAACTTACTTTCGAACGCATCGCAGATATTTATGATTTTGAAAAATCATACGGCATCGTTGTGTCGGTCGGCGGACAGACTCCGAATAACCGTGCGAAGTCACTTAAGGCTTATAAGGCAAAAATACTAGGAACAGATCCTGCAAACATCGACCGTGCAGAGGATCGGAGCAAATTTTCAAAACTTCTTGACGATCTCGATGTTTCTCAGCCAGCATGGAATAAATTTATTAACCGGAAAACAGCAATCGCTTTTTGCGAAAAAGTCGGATATCCGATTTTGATACGGCCTTCGTATGTTTTGTCTGGAACTCTGATGAGAATTTGCCACTCCAAAGAAGATCTAGCCCGTTTTCTGGGGGAAGCGACGCTTGTCTCTAAAGAGTACCCGATAACGATCACAAAATTTATCGAAGAAGCAAAAGAGATCGAGTTTGATGCAGTCGCCCAAAAAGGCAAGATTAAAGCAGGGGTAATTTCAGAACACGTTGAGCACGCGGGCGTTCATTCGGGAGACGCGACGATCGTTCTTCCCTCGCAAAAAATATACTTGGAAACTAAAAGAAAAATAGAAGAAATTGCTTCTAAGCTTGCCAAAGAGCTTTTCATAAGCGGACCCTTTAATATACAATTTTTAGCCAAGGACAATGAACTCCAGGTTATCGAGATTAATCTTAGGGCGTCCAGGACGTTTCCTTTTATTTCGAAGGTTACGGGAATTGACTATGTTGATTACTGCGTAAACGCATTTTTTGGTAAAACAGACAAAGAGCAACGGATGGATCTAGACAGTTTTGTAGCCGTAAAAGTTGCGCAATTTTCGTTTGCGCGGTTAACCGGAGCAGATCCGATTTTACACGTTGAGATGGCATCGACCGGAGAAGTTGCGTGTTTTGGCGAAGATGCCGAAGAGGCTTTTTTAAAAGGGGAATTGGCTGTCGGAGGAAGGATTCCGAAAAAGGGAATATTTTTAGGCATCGGGGGAGAGGAAAACAGGATTCGATTCCTCGAACAGGCAAAAAATTTAGAGAAATTGAAATTACCGATCTACGCGACAAAACACACGTCTGAGTTTCTTATCCGAAACAAAATAAAGGTAAAAAAACTATATAAAATTCATGAAAAAAAATCACCGAATATTTTAGAGTATTTCCAAAAAGGCAAGGTAGATTTGGCGATCAATATAGTCGATTCGTATGTAAAAAAAATTATTGACGACGATTATGCGATTAGGCGTTTTGCGATCGACCACAATATCCCGCTTTTTACCAATCGCCAGAAAGCAAAGGCTTTTATAAAAGCGATCACGGAAAAGAAATTAAATAAATTACTTATTAAATCCTGGGGCGATTATGTTAAACTTGGTAAAACGTCAGTATGAAAATAATAAAAATCCCAGGACTTATTGATCCCCATGTCCATCTTCGCT
>JAMCZG010000059.1 GCA_023485715.1 Patescibacteria group bacterium | reverse complement strand
CGTTGGGATCGGTTCGGCAGTTTATCTTCGCGGAAGAAACGTTTTTAGTGAAATCTGTAAAGAAATGAAAGTTTTTATGAAAAAAGAAGGATATAAATCATTAAAAGAAATTCGCGTCCGCTGTTCCCCCTGTCGCAGTAAGAATTCCTATTACTTTGCCAAAATCGTAAAGGCTCGTAAATTCGTTCATCGTCCCCCATCTCCCCGAAATAATAATGCCTGCATCGCAATTCGCCGTAGAAACAACGTTTCGGTATTTCTTTGAGATATCTAGATTTGATGAAAATTCGAAATTTTTTGGTACATATATTAGTTTTGAGTAAATCGAAATATCATCTTTAGGTGTAAAATCTTTCTGACCTTTTAGATTTGTGCATGGGGAATATCCCCAAATCTCCACCCCTTTTTTAGCGGCCTCCGATCCAACCTGATAAGGAATTCCCGAACACGCGCCGGTTATGACTATAATCTTGTCTCTGTATTTTCCAAGGAGTTCCCCTAATTTTCTTGCTTTTTTTGTGACTTCGTCCTTCTCCTCAACCGCCGAACCAAAGATACCAAGCTTATATTTCATTTTTTAATGAGCAGCGCCGCGAATTTCTTTTAATGATTTATATCCTTCTTTTTTCATAAAAACTTTCATTTCTTTACAGATTTCACTAAAAACGTTTCTTCCGCGAAGATAAACTGCCGAACCGATCCCAACGGCTGTCGCGCCGGCCATAATAATTTCGATCGCGTCTTCCCCTGTCGTAATCCCCCCACCCCCGATGATCGGGATTTTAACCGCTTCGTAAATATCAAAAATACAACGGATCGCAACTGGTTTTATCGCCGGCCCCGAAACCCCACCTCTTTTGTTTCCAAGTTTAGCTTTTTTGGTCTTGATGTCGATTATCATACCCGGCCCGATCGTATTTATCGCAGAAATCCCGTCCGCCCCGGCCCCTTCGACCGCCCTTGCGATTTCTTTTATATCCAAAACGTTTGGGGTTAGTTTTGCGATAACCGGAACTTTTTTACTCACCTTTTTAACCGCCCTTACGACTTTTGCCGAAATTTTTGCATCTGTCGCAAACGGCCGCCCGAACTCCCCTTCTACATTCGGGCAGGAAAGGTTCAGTTCAAGAATATGGGGTTTTACTTCCGTTATTTCCTTTGCTAGTTTTTGAAAATCCGAAGTTTTATCCGCAAAAATACTTGCGATAACCGGAGATTTTGATTCCAAAAGCATTTTTTTAAGTTCTTCTTTTGCTTTTTCCAGGCCAGGATTTTTAAGCCCGACCGAATTTATAAAACCGTGGTCAAATTTTACAATTCTGGGCTGAGGGTGGCCTTCCCTTAAACCTATGCTTACCGATTTTGTCGTGATCGCGCCGGCTCCATTTTTTGAGGCATTGATTAGATCTTGAGGACTTTCGTAAATTCCAGAGAATAGAACAGTGGGGTTTTCAAACATAACTCCGCAGAGCTTAATCGAAAGATCCGGATTGGAGGGTTTTTTTGTTTTCTTAACCATAAAAACTTTCCTATTTTTAAACTATTTATGATTATTTTGTCAATGGGTCAAATTATTTAATTGACATTCAAATAAAAAGTTCTATAATACCCCTAGTTCTTTGCCCAGAAAGAGAGGTGAGAAAAATGGCAGATTCATTAGAAAGACGTCCTCAAAGCGGCGTAGGCCAAGAGCCAACACAACAAACAATGTCTAGACTAGATGCTATGCTTGGATCAGAAGCAACTCGGATGTCAAAATCAGAAAGATTGACGGCGAAATTTGAGATGATTGTTCAAGATCCAGACATGGCTGTCGCAATTGGTCTTGATATTAGAGACCATCTTGTGCAAGGCACACATGCTTCTGAATTTTCTGAGGAACAAAAAGAAAAAGTACGTGAAGCATTAAGTGAAACTCTTGACTCTTTACTCACGCCAGAACAACGCACGGAAGCAGCAAGAGAAACAGAATTGTACATGGAAAAATATGGACCCGGTGGAAAAGTTTCACCTTTTTCTTGGTAAAACTAAGATATTAGATCTCGGGTCGCTATTTCTTGTATTTAAATTCTGGGTTTTATGAATCCTGATTAATTTTGCTGTGGTAAGGTCAATTGATATCATCGAAAAATTAAAATCTCTTGCCAATCCTAAAAATGTAGAAGGCATGGCGAGGTTTGGGATAAATTCAAAAGGGACCCTTGGCGTGTCGATTCCACAAATACGAAATATAGCAAAAGGTATACTAAATAATCAAAAAAATTCTCGTGAACGCCACAAATTAGCACTTGAACTTTGGGAATCAGGAATTCATGAGGCAAAACTACTCGCCGGATTTATCGACGACCCAAAACTCGTGACCGAAAAGCAGATTAATGAGTGGATAAAGGATTTTGATTCCTGGGATGTTTGCGATCAGGTCGTTAGCAACTTATTTGACAAAACTCCGTTTGCCTGGAAAAAAGCGTTTGAATATTCTAAATCTAAAAAAGAGTTTGTCAAACGGACAGGTTTTGTGCTAATGGCGGCATTGTCTGTTCACGACAAAAAAGCAAAAGACGAAGATTTCTTAAAGTTTTTCCCCGTGATCAAACGCGAGGCAACAGACGAACGGAATTTTGTCAAAAAAGCAGTCAACTGGGCACTCCGCCAAATCGGAAAAAGAAATATAAGATTGAGTAAGGAAGCGATCAAAACCGCTGAGGAAATTAAAAAAATTGATTCTAAATCTGCCCGCTGGATCACATCCAATGCTCTAAGCGAACTTAAAAGTCCTCAAGTTCAAAAAAGACTACGTCTAAAATAACCAAGAAAAAAGGCACCAAGGTAAGATAGAAGAAGAGAATGCGCGCGAATCGCGGCAAAAAATCGCGTAAAACGCGAAACAATTCTCTTCTGAGCCTATCACCATCCGGTGCCTTTTTGCGACTTCATATGCGAAAACCTCCTTTTACTCATTTTGAAAAAAGACTCATCTCATTTCGCTGAGGGCGCCCATATAGGCAGCTGCCACAACGGCAGTCGCGAACATCAAAACGCATCCGCCAAACCATGCAAAGGCACCTGCGTGATACCAGCCTCTGGTAAAAAACAAAACAACGATGGCAATCATGCCCCCGAGTATCATCACGCCGATGATGTGGGTAACGATTATCGCCACCAGGATCGCCCTGTAAACAGCTACTATCAATGCCTGAATGTCGACCGAAAAAGACGAAATCATTTCACCTTCTCCTTGTAGTTAAAGCGTACGCTGCCGCACACAAAATGAAAACGACGAATAGCCCTCCGGCACCAATCGAAAGCCAGAACAGAAATCCCCTGTACTCAGGATTTGCCAAGCTTGGCAACCCCAAAATCAGGGAAGCTAGCAGGAAGCAAATCGCTTGTACCAAAAGACCCTCTATGATTTTCCTTCTGTGGATTTTCGACCTCTCCATGTCGGTGGACATTTTTTCCTCCTGATGCTGATTGAACACATAACCGAGCCTGGGTCACGGCAAGGCTTAGAACGCTTAAACTGCCATACGTTCGACAGTAGAGGCGGCCTCGCTACCAAGCTCAAGATATTGAATTAGAATTTCCGTCACCTTCTGGGAAAGTCGTGGAATATGAACAGAAACGCCGCGATGACAAAAATAACAACAATCCCAACGACTGCCAGCGGGTTATTTTCAACCAGCACTCCCATTATGAGAAGGCCGATACCCACACAGGCAATCGCTACCGTCAACTGAAGAGGAACTCCTTTCATCAAATTCACCTCATCTAGATTGAGTTTAACGAGGGAGAGGGCGGTCTCCCCATTTTTTTGACCTACGTGACTACCGATGGCTCCAGCCGAACTTCTGAACACCATAGATCAGATTATCGCACCATGCGCAATGCCGAACATGATGTTCTTCCGCTCTAGTCAACGGTTTTTCTCCTGCGATATCTACCAACCTCTTGTCTGAAAAGAAACAGCATGGAATGGGCTTCGAGGGCTCCTCGTAGGAATCATGAACCGCTGATCGCATAATACTACTCTCCTAGAGAAATTTATCTTGCTCCGCCCAGCCAGACTAAAGAAAGGCGATAATTATCCCCCGCCTTTAGCCTAGCTCGGCAAAAGCATTTTAAGGTTTTCGCAAATTTTAAAAGTGCAACTATTTTTTTCTCAAAAAAGATAAAATTTAAGCGCAAAAAATTGCCTAAACAATCTTAGATGAAGACTTGAGTATATCAAAAAATATCCTATAACATCAAATATTATTTTTTAGTCGGGGGCTTAAAAGACACCAAAGTATCTGTAATTTCCAAAGGCTGATTACCGTTTTGCAAAAAATTTGTCTGCCCCGAAACACTGATAGGAGTCATATGACGCTTAACAACCCCGATTCCGGGTGAATACCAAACTTCTTCTTTTACTGTAACGACGGCCTTGCTGTAGAAATTTCCCTTGTATTTTTCGCATTCAAAATTTTTTCGTCTAAAATCGAGTGCTGCTGCCGGAGTCGCGACAAAAACCGATTCGACCTTGTACGTGCCGTATTCTTTATTTTCGATTTTGAGTTTTTCCTCTCCGACAAAAGTTGACGTAACGTCTGCGTTCAAATTAAAACAATAGCCCAAATCTTTAATGGCCCCGGCATTTGGCATAACAAGGATTCCCCGCGCTCCGATTTTTCCGTATTTGATGTTATAGGATATTTTTTGATATACTCAAGC
>JAMCZG010000024.1 GCA_023485715.1 Patescibacteria group bacterium | reverse complement strand
TCTTTCGACTTCTTCAGGATTGTGGGCTAAATCCGAGTCAATCTCGAATAAATATTTTATATTTTTATCTTTTAACGCTTCTTTAAAACCCAAAATCACCGCACTCCCCCTACCAGATTTTTTAAATCTTGAAATAATAGTAATATTCTTATAACTTTTTAAAGCTGATTTAAGCTTTTCGTTTTCGTTTAAAGGAGAATCATCGACAACAACGATTTTTGACCCCGGTAGACTCTTTTTTATTCTTTCTATAAGAATCTTAAGGTTTTTTGTTTCGTTATAGGAAGGAATTATAAAAACAAAAAATTTATTTTTCATTATTTTTTTTAAAAACTCCTAACGAATATTCGTATTTTTCTTCGGGACTTACTCTAACAATCGTAATCGAGGCATTTGCCGGAAACCTGTATATTTTCTTTTCTCCGCTGATTTGCCAAAATTGCGCTTCGTCGTCTGTAAAAATAATCGAATGTATATTTTTAGGAACAGTAAAGATAAACTCTTTTGTATTATACTCTATATATCTCCATTTATATCCTTTTCTAAAACCATACTTCCACGGAATGTTCTCTGTCACTAAGCCTTCCAGGTCATAAATCTCCTGATCGGGAAAATAATACATAAATTGACGCCAAAAAACCGAGCCTGTAATAATTGCGTAAGAAAATTCCGAATAGTTTTTAATAAAATCAACTTTTGAAGCCATTCTTGCGTCATTTTTTCTTATTTCCGAATAGTGAAACGAAGTCGGAGTATATGGAAGCTTATTCCCTGGATCCCTGTCCCTAAAAAACCAAAATAAATTGAAAATTATTATACAACTAACTACTAGAACCATACGGAAAATATTTCTTCGATTAAGAACCCAAATTGCGTAAGATATTAAAAAAAGAAATGCGGTTAAATAAGTCATTTGGTATCCCGGATGATCGCTCCGGATAAAAAAATTAAAAGCAAGACTTGGCAAAATCCAAATTAGAAAGAATAAAAATTGTTTATTTTTGAGATATGTGATTAATTTATTTTTCTGAATTAATCGTATTCTTTTAAAAAGGAAATATATTAAAAATAAGTTTCCCAACCCAAATGCCAACACAAATCCTCTTATCATACTTTGTGAATTATTATAAATATTATTAGGAGAAATAACTAAACCATGTTGAAAAGAATTCACAAGAAGAATGTAATTTTTTAGCCCCCCAACGGTAGAGACAAGAGGAATAAACCAACAAAAAAAAGAAACCAAAAAACTGACAAGCGCGATGATTTTATTTTTCAAGTTAAGATAAAACAAGCCAAAGATAAAAAGCGGACCAATAAAAAATAACTCCTGAGGTCTTACCCCAAGGGCAAGTGAGAAAAAAAAGCCAAGTAGAATTCCGTGTTGTTTCTTGCTCACAGAAATTTCGTAAACGATATACGCTAAAACAACCGTCATTACGGACGAGACAATATATCCGTATGTTGTAATGCCCAAGAAATAAAATGCTGCACCCGAAAGAAATATTAAGGAAGCGATTATCCCGACGCTTTTGTTAAATATTTGTTTCCCCGTAAAAAAAACGACATAAGCTCCTATCCCGCTAAACAAAACACTTACTAAAATAAGAGAATTATACGGATCAGAAATAATATAATTAATTAACCGCGCGGTTGCGATGTATAAAGGGTATCCCGGAACGGATGGGGTAGCGTTTTTTAAATCATAGTGCAATATCGCCATTGTATATTGCGGCCCATCCATATGTGATTGGACTTTTTCAATAAAAAATAATCTGGAGAACAACCCGATTAAAAAAAATAAAAGGATTAGAAAATCGACTCGGAGAATTTTATCTCTCATTTACTAAAATAATACCTATTAAATGTTACTAAATATTAGAATGTTTAGGCTGTAAATGCAAACATTTTTTTATAACGGCATTGCATAAATTGTTTAAAAAGATATAATACTATATAAATTAGACTGTACTTAACAAAACAATTACCGCCAGATGAACCAATACACAAAAAAGAAAAAAAATATTAAAAGAATTGTTTTTATCGGAGGCAAGCAAATTGGAGTCAATTGTTTAAAACGATTATTAAAATATAATATTATCCCCGAGCTTGTAGTCGCAAATTCAGACGACAACGGAACTAATTCTTGGCACGATTCTTTGGTTAAATTTTGCTCGGAGAGTAAACTCAATATTATTAAAGGACGAAGAGTAAAAGATAAACAGATTATAAAGGCAATAAAAAAAATAAATCCCGAGATAATATTTTGCATCGGTTCTACCGAAATAATCCCAAATGACATTTTAAAAGTACCAAAACTAGGCTGTTTAAACATACATCCCGCCTTGTTACCAAAATACCAAGGAAGATATTCAACTGTACACGCGATATTTAATGGTGAAAAATCAACGGGGGTAACTATCCACTGGATGGATTCAGGCATCGATTCCGGACCTATTATTTCACAAAAAAAGATTAACATAAAAAATACGGACACGGCAAAAATTCTTTACGATAAATTTACAAAAGTCGGAGAACAGCTTTTTACGGAATTTATTAAAAAATGGCTTTACGAAAATAATATTCTGTCAACACTGCAGAACAAAAAAAATGCCAGCTTTTACTCAAAAAGACTACCCAACGATGGACAAATCGACTGGAATTGGACCGGAAAAAAAATTTTTAATTTTATAAGGGCGATGACATTCGAACCATTTCCCCCGGTAAGTTTTAAAATCGGTAATAAAAAAATGGTTATTGTCGATGAAAAATATTTTAAAGGGTATCGATAAATATTATGAAAAATATACCATGGTTTAATCCGGTAACAGGAAATAAAGAAAAAAAATTGATTTACGAAGTACTGGAGAGTAATTTTTTAAACGAGGGCGATTTCACTACTAGATTTGAAAAAAAAATTGCTAAACTTTTGGATTGCAAATATTCTGTCTCCGTTACGTCCGGTACCATAGCAATGTATTTATCTCTCAAGGCCATTAATGTCAAATTTGGCGACGAAGTAATAGTGTCCGATATGACATTTATCGCAACTGCAAATGCCGTCTCCATGTGTGGGGCCAAACCCGTTTTGGTCGATGTTGACCGAAATTCATTGATGATCGATCCAAAAGAGCTTGAGAAAGCTATTACAAAAAAAACAAAAGCTTTAATACCAACCCATATCAGTGGAAGACCGGCAAATATGGAAAAATTAATCGATATTGCAAATAAACACAACATCTTTGTTGTCGAGGACGCCGCGGAAGCTTTTATGTCGATGCATAATGGGAAATTTTTAGGCACTTTCGGTATTACGGGGTGTTTTTCTTTTTCCCCGCAAAAAATTATTACAACTGGACAAGGCGGAATAATTGTAACAAACAATAAAAAAATTCAGAGTGCCCTTCGTGAACTAAAAGACCAGGGAAGACCAAAAAGAGGAACAGGCGGAGACGATATTCACAAAACAATCGGCTATAACTTTAAATTCACTAATATTCAGGCAGCAATCGGACTCGGGCAGTTAACTTATCTTAAAAAAAGAATAAACAGATTAAAAAAAATAAACCAACTTTACAAAAATTATCTTCATGAAGTAAAGGAAATTTCAATATTTAACATCGATACCGATAACGGTGGCTTACCTCTTTGGACCGATTGTTTAGCCGAAAAAAGAGACAACCTTAACGCCTTTTTAAAAAGCAAAGGGGTCGAATGTAGAAAGTTTTGGTTGCCGATCCATACACAAAGACCTTATAAACTTTCTGATAAAAATTTTCCTAACAGCACTCTACTTTCTCCGAAATCGCTCTGGCTTCCTTCCGCATTCACTATGAAAGATTCAGATGTTAAATATGTGTGTCAATTAATTAAACAATTTTATTCTTATGAAAAAAATCGTTAAACCTAATAGTCTTAAACTTTCCATTTTGCTCCCTGTTAGAAACGAAGGAATAAATATTAAGTTAATGCTTAAAATCTTAGAATCTATTTTAAATATTCCGCACGAAATTCTAATAATATACGACGACCGAAAAGACGAAACGCTTCCCGTTATTAAGAGTATGCGGACAAATTATCCAAATATTCAACCAGTCTTGAATAAATTTGGAAGGGGTATTATTAACGCTATAAAAGCAGGTGCAAACCAAGCAAAAGGAGAATATATTTTAATTTTAGCAGTCGACGACGTGGGACCTGCCTTAGCGATTGAAGATATGGTCGCACTTATGGACCGGGGTTGTGATTTAGTAAGCTGCACAAGATATAGTCACGGCGGACGAAGATTGGGAGGGTCTTTAGTGCAATCAATATTATCTCAGGCCGGAAACAAGGTTTTCAGTTTTCTTTGCGGATCGATTCTGTCTGATTTAACAACCGGATTTAAAATGTTTAGAAAAGACATACTAGAAATAATATCGCTTGAATCAAAACCTATCGGATGGGCGGTCGTATTCGAATTAGTAATAAAAGCGCAAATAAAGGGAATGAAACTAGGAGAAGTTCCGATTATCTCAATCGACAGACTATATGGAGGAAAATCGAGTTTTTCGATCGGACCCTGGTTTAAAGAGTACATGAGATGGTTTTTATACGGAATCCTTAATGTTCGATCTCTCAGAAGAAATAAAAAGACCTTAGTCAGAATCCCTAAAAGCGTTGCCTTATAAAGGTAATTTACTTTTTAATAAAACCACGTCTTTTAGCGGAA
>JAMCZG010000019.1:14282-22165 GCA_023485715.1 Patescibacteria group bacterium | reverse complement strand
AAGACGGTGTGGTTTTGAATGTCTGCCAAAAACTCGTCGGATCAAACCAGCAGCGTATTGTAGCAAGAATCGGGATGAGCAGGGTTCACGCAAAAAAGTTTATAAAAGAACTTGGTAAACTTTTGGCTGTAACAGAGAATCACAGACAGACAGGAGTTAATAAGAATTAACAAATTGAACATCAATCTAAAAAGTGGAATAATTGAGTTGATGCGAAAAATTACGATAATACTTTTGGGACTTGCGGGATTAATTATTCTTTTTTATTTAGCTTTAAATTTAACTCAGTTTAAACTCATAAGTTCAAGTCCCAATAGTAAATCGCAAAAGTTCACTTATAATTTAGACTCAAAATCTCAATTTGTCCCCAAAACCCCATCAATAGATCAAATATTCAGTAACGATCACGCATGGACAGCGACTTTGTCTGCAGACAAAGTCCGAACGTTAATCGCAACAGGAGACATGATTCCTGCGCGCTACGTTAATTTCCAAACAGTCAAAAAAAATAATTTTAAGTGGGCGTTTGAAAAAACCGCTGATTTTTTGAAAACAGGGGATATAACTTTTGTCAATTTTGAGACTCCGCTTATTCAAAACTGTGTTTTAACGGGTGAGGGAATGAGTTTTTGCGGAGACCCAAGACACGTTGAAGGTCTTTTATTCGGAGGAGTAGACATTGTAAATTTGGCCAATAATCATTCCGGAAACTATGGAGTTGAAGGAATAAAATCAACGATAAATTTGCTCGAAAGCGCGGGAATTCTAACTACAGGAATATCAGAAGCTGCGTTTATTAATATTCGCGGAATGAAATTTGCTTTTTTGGGCTACGACGATGTTTCTTCAAAAACCGATGAACAAAAAATAAAAAAGGAAATACAAACAGCAAAGGAAAAAGCGGATGTAGTTATCGTAGCTTTTCATTGGGGGACAGAATATGTTTCTCAACCGACAAAAAGACAAAAAGACTTAGCCCATTTTGCGATCGATTCGGGGGCGGATTTAATAATCGGGAATCATCCGCATTGGATCCAGCCGGTCGAAATTTACAAAGATAAAATTACCACTTACGCGCACGGAAATTTTATTTTCGACCAGATGTGGTCACAGAAAACCCGGGAAGGTGTTGTCGGGAAATACACTTTTTACGATAAAAACTTAATCGACGTAGAATTTTTTCCGGTTCTTATCGAAGATTACGCACAGCCGGATTTTTTATTGGGTAATCAAAAGCAGGTAATTCTAGACGATATGAAAAACGAAAGTTTGAAACTTGACAAAAACTAAGGTGATGTATTAAGGTATATATACTCAAAAATGAAATCAAAAGTTCTAATTATTGGAGTTTTTGCGATATTTTTAAACTTGGCGGCGGTTGGTTTTGCACAAGAAAGCACTGCGGTTACTAATTCAGATAGTGTTTTAGAAGTTGAGGTTTCTCCCAAAAGTTCCGCCTTGAAAAAAGATAACATTGTTGAAACGCGCAAAAATTTCTCTGAAGAGATTAAGGAAATAAGAAAAGAACAGGCAGAAAGAATAAAAGAGGCGAGGGTAGAATTCAGGCAAAAACTTAAATCCATCCGTGACGAGCGAAAGAAAACTCTGGTCGAAAATATCGACACTAAAATTTCTAATTTTAACCAAAACCATACCCAAAAACTTTCGGAGGCTTTAGAAAAACTCCAAACTATTCTAGATAAAATAAAAACAAAATCCGAAAATGCAAAATCGAGCGGATTAGATACGGTGGGTCTGGAAGCAGATATCGCGACAGCCCAAAGCGCGATCGATAATGCAGAAACCGCTATCTCCACACAGGCTGCAAAACAATACAGCCTGGAAATTACTTCGGACGAGACTCTGAAACAAACGATCGGACCGACTATTTCCCAGTTTAGAAATGATTTGCAGGATGTCCGAAAGTCTGTCACCGATGCGAGGCAGGCTGTACACAAAGCAGCGACAACGCTCGCAATACTCGTTAATGGAAACAAATTAAATGCGAAATTAACGCCGACGCCGAGTCTAACACAATAAAAATATGGATCCAAATCAAACTCAACCAAACCAACAGCCAGTAGTTAATCAGCAGCCGGTTAACCAAACCCCGGTTGTAAATCCGATGACCGGCAACCCTGTTCCGCAAAGTCAGCCCGAGCCGCCCAAGAATTCGATGAGTAAAAATACAATTCTTGTTCTAGTCGTTATTTTGTTTGTTTTGACAGGGCTTGTTTTATATATTCTTATGCCGGTTATAAAACCAAAACAGCAGTCTGTATCAACGACGACACAGGTTGTAATAAAGGTTACTCCTACACCAACGACTGTTCCACAAAACCCAGTAGAAGAAGCTGAATCGGTTGATTTAGGAAATATCGATACAGAGTTAAACAGTATTAACCAAGATTTACAACAGCTATAACCTATAACTACGGACTAACAATCAATAACTTCTAAATAAGATAGCCTATAAAAAAAGTCCCACTTGACCGTTCAATTTTTTTCTGCCTACACTGAATATAGTTTAAGGAGAGGGGGTGATATCTTAATGAAGACGTGGCATTATGTCGGGTATCTTCTGGTCGTCGTCGGTGCTCTTAACTGGGGCCTGATTGGACTTTTTAATTTCAATTTAGTCAACCTTATTTTCGGCTCAGTCCCGTGGCTCGAAAGGTTAATCTATATAATGATCGGCGTATTCGCCGTATATGATTTAGTAACACACAAAAATTACTGCAAATATTGCGGAAAGAAATAATTTTTTTCGTGTTCTAAACAAACAACTACTGCTCAAGTTGTTATACTTTGAGCAGAGTTGTTTTTTTTATGCTACTTTTTGTTCAGCTTGCTCAGAAGCCACGGCATCCGCTTTTGTTTTATGAATAGTTCCGTCCGGGTGATGCGCCGGGCTGTAAATTGTGTAAAGCTTTAGAGGGCCTACGCCTATGTTTATTACATTATGTTCGGTACCTGCTGGAACAATTCCGGCCCAACCATCGCCTACGACGGTTTCTTCGCCCGCGATTACTAACTTACCCTGTCCTTCCTCAAATCTAAAAAATTGGTCGTTTTCGGGATGGACTTCGGTTCCGATCTCTTCATTGGGTTGTAACGTCATTAAAACCAATTGACTGTGCGGAGCGGTAAACAGAACCTGTCTAAAATTTGTATTATTTTTTGTGGCTTCTTCGATTTGTGTTTTGAAACCGGCCATTTATTTCACCTCCTTTTTTTTAAGTATCGATAAAATCAGAATCAAAATGAACGCCGTTAGAGACATCACGGGAATTGTTATATAGCCAAAATAAGTAAAAAAATTGGTCGTACAGGATTCTCCGATTGCACACACAGCCACCGTAACAAATCTTTGGACATAGATGTGGTATAAAGAAATTACTGCCCCGATTAATGAAAGATACAAAGTGTAATTAAAAATATTTTTATCTTTTTTGATGTAGGCGATTAAAAATAAAACACTTTGTGGATACATAAAAATTCTTTGAAACCAGCAAAGCCGGCAGGGGATAAATCCGGCAATTTCGGAAAAATATAAACTACCTAGAGTCGCAAAACAAGCGATTATAAAACCCAATATTAGAAAATTTCTGTTTATTAATTTTATGGTTTTCGAAAAGAAGCGGTTTGCATCTTTATTAATCCGCGACGCGAGCAAGCCCAAAAAAATAAAACCGATCAATAGGTCCGCGACCAATGTAAGAAACGCGAGCAAATTTAACATCTTTGTTTAATTATACTACAATCCTTAATTTAAAAATTCAGCCAGAATTTTCTCCATGTTTTAGAGATGCAGTGAGAAAACTAATTGACAACTGACAAAAAGGGGAGTAATTTTCTAGATAAACTGGTTACGGATGAAATATATTGTGTTACAAAAACTTTTGAAAAAGAAACTAATCTCTTGGAGCAAAGGAAATAGTCATACTGCGTTTTTATTGCTTATTTTAACTTTCGCTTTTGTTGTCCGTATTATTAACATAAACTATAATACGGCGTTTAACGACGAAGCAATTTATGTAGTTATAGGAAGAATGGGTTTATTTACAAACGACTGGTGGAGTTACGGAGCAAAACTTTGGATGGCAGGCGTACCTCTTTATTAATCCGCGATGACCGCCTTAGCTTACCAATGGGGAGGAATTGTAGGTTCCAGGTTTTTGAATGTTTTATTTGGGGTTTTATTAGTGGAAGAAGTTTACAGGTTTACAAGACTTTTAAAACTATATAATGAAAAAATAAACAAGCTTGCTGCACTATGTGCAGCTTTTTTTGTTGCCTTTTCCGGAATAGGAATATTTGTAAGTAAGCTTGCGACTTACGATATGCCGAGTTTCTTTTTGTTTATGATAGGAATAAATTCATTTTTAAAAGCCGAATATTACTCAAACGGAAAATATTATTTTTTGGCATTTTTGTGTTTGTTTGCGGCGTTTTTGACAAAAATAGTAATAGCGATATTTTTTCCGATTCTTCTTATATTATCTATATTTATCATTAAAGACAGGTCGTTAGATCATAAAAAAAGGTCGATAGTTTATCTATATGTAACTTTAGCAATCGCAAAAATTGTCCTTTTTGTAAACTACAGAGATAATTTAATGACGTATATTACTTTTCATAAAGATTTGGGTAAAACGGAAAATTACCTCGATATTCTTGCTTTAATATGGCAAGAATCTCAAATGTTACTGATTCTTTTTATTCCTTCTGCATTTTTATTTATCCTTTCAAAAAAAAGAAAGACGCTAATCTCCTTAGCGCTTCTAGCTTTTACGATACCTGTTTTTCACCTTGCCCTGTTAAGGTATGCGACTCTAGACAAACATTTATATCTGTCCGTTATATTTTTATCCGTGATCGCAGGATATGGGGTAAGCAAGGCGATTTTTTACAAAGATAGAACTGTGAGATTGCTTACGGAAGTATTACTTCCCATTGTTGTAATTATGTATATAGTGACTTCTTATAGGATTGTTATAAAGCACCAAAGTGAATGGAGTAATACTATGTTATTGCAAAGCTATTTAAATCAAAAAGTTCATCCGGGAGATAAGGTTTTAACGGAAGAAGGTGGGGTAGTTATATTAGCTCTGTATGATAAGATTTTTCCTCCGACAAATATAGTCACTTTTGACTGGATTAACTATTCGGGGTTACAAGATGACCCTGGTTACCTACGGGCGGTAAACGACCAATATTTTGATTACATAGAGATAGGCAAAGAGCAAGATGAGGATTCACCAAGAAGAAATAAAATAAGAAACGCTATGGCCGAAAATTACTCTGTAGTTTACAAAAAGGACAATTTTGAAGTCTATGAAAGGCGCAAAGATTAAAAAAAGAAAAAAAATAAAAAACGCCATACAAACGGAGGGCAAACACTCATTTATATTCTGGATTATTGTTCCGATTGTCATGGTATGGCTTAGTATGGGCTACATAACCGGCCTTATTTTTGATAAGCCGTTTTGGCTAAACCAGAGCAATGCTGCCCAAAAAACGGATGCGGTTATTCCTTATTATAAAGAACACGGCAGTTTTGCAGAAAATTTAAACCAGCCGTTTATTTCGATATGGTTTGATGATGCTTGGAAATCACAATATCTTACAGCTTTTCCAATTCTTAAAAACAAGGGTTTCTCGGGCGTTGTCGCTATTCCCATAAACGCGGTTGAGGGTGTTGACTATATGAATTGGGGACAACTTATAGTTTTGCAAAAAAATGGGTGGGAGACAACAAATCATTCCCTAAAGCATGATTGCGAGATGCAGAAATGGGACCGCAGTAGCATTGTAAGTGAATATAAAAATTCAAAGTTTATTCTTTGGAAAAATAATTTAGCTTCGGATATTTTTGTAACTCCGTGTGGGGTAGATAGTAGCGTGATGAGAGAAGAGGCAGAAAAAATGTTTGTGGCATATAGAACCGTGGACCCGGGATTTAACGACCCTAAAAATATCGATTTTTATAATCTTAAAGTAAAAAATATCGACAATAAAACTGATTTTAATACAGTTAAATCCTGGATCGATGAGGCAAAAAGTTCCAACCTATGGTTAATACTGGTTTTTCATAAGGTCGGAGAGAAGGGTATTCTATCAGAGGACGATAATTATAACACTTCAAAAAAAGAGTTCGAAGATATAGTTAATTATATAGAAGTTTCGAATATAAAAGTCGTTGTGCCAAGACAAATTATCGCATCACAAAATTTATGAAAAATATAAAAAGAAAATCTTTGGTAGCGGTTTTAATTCCGGCCAATAACGAAGAACACGTAATCGCAAAGACTTTAAAAGCAATTTTAAAAATTGTTCCATCGAAAGATATTTATGTGGTGGACGACGGTTCTTTAGATAAAACAAGTAAAATTGCCAGAAGGTATACGAAAAAAATATTAATGACTAAGCAAAATCGGGGCAAAGCAAATGCTTTAAATTCAGGAATAAAGTTTTTTAAACTTTCAGATAGATACGAATATATATTCTTTATAGATGCGGATTCAAAACCAAAACGCGATTTCATAATAAAAACATTCAAACATTTAAGAAAAGATAAATATAAAGAAATATCTTGTGTTATAGGGAGAATTAAGGCGTCGGGTAATAACTGGATTTCAAAATACAGGCAGTGGGAATATCAAATTTCCTATCTTATTCACAAAAAAGCCCAGGAACATATGGGCAGTATTTTAGTAACTCCGGGGTGCGCAACAATTTACAGGAGTTCTGTTTTTAAAAAACTTAAATTTCCAAAAGGAACATTAACCGAGGATATGGACCTCACTTTTCTAATGCATAGATCTGGTCTCAACAAGATGGTTTTCGAAAATAAAGCGATTGTTTATACGTGGGATCCCCAGAACGTAAAAGAGTTTATGATGCAGATTAACAGGTGGTATACGGGTTTTTGGCAGGTTGTAAGAAAACACAATATTCCGTGGCAGGGTCAGATACTCGATTTAGAAGTAACAATACTTGCTCTTGAGGGATTATATAACGGTTTTTTAGTAATTTTCTTCGCGATCTCTTTTATCAGTCTTTCTATGAACGGAAAAATAAGTATTGTTGTTTTCCCGCTTTTATTCGATTTCTTTTTCTTTTTTCTCCCAAGTTTAATTTGGAGTATTTACTATGATAAAAACTATTCGAGAATTTTATATATACCCCATTTTTATTTTTTAAGATTTTTATCGAGCGCGATATTTTTAAAAAGTTTTTTTAACAGTTTTTTAAAGAGAGAAGAAAAAGAATATGTTTGGAACAGCAAAAGATACGTAGAAAGGGGGATGAGTTAAATGGCGCTAGCAGGACCGCAAATAGGCGGAGTCTCTTTGATAATCCACGTACTTGTGGTTATATTTTTTAAGGTAGGCTCTATTTTTGCCAACTTTCATCGAAGAGCTTTTCGTCCATACCGCCAAGATGCCAGAAGATAAATCTATTAAATCCCAAGGACCTTAACAGATTTATCTTCGCCGCCATCGCTTGTGAATCAGAAAGCCAAGCCACAAAGTCTTGTCCCTTGATTATTCGTTCTCCCGATCCAGAATCTCTTTTTTCTTCGTATTGTTTTTTTTGTAAGTATTTATTAAATTCATAAAATTGTAGTCCTTGCGAATCGTCTTTCGTCCAGACATATCCATAAGTGGGGATTCCTATTACGATTTTATCTTTCTCGATAAGGGTTAGGTTGTGGCTTGCGATGTCTTTTATCCAATCAAAAGAAGAAATCGCTCCCGAATTAGATCCAGAAGAATGTTCATCGTAAGCCATTATTCTTATTTCGTCCGCGATTTTTCCTATTGTTTTTAAATCCTGTCCTTCCGCCCCGTACCAAAAAACTGTTAAAAAAACTTTTT
>JAMCZG010000019.1:0-14272 GCA_023485715.1 Patescibacteria group bacterium | reverse complement strand
TTTCCTGTTTGCGCATGTACGGAAACAGACATTTTAAGTTTTTTTTCTTTGAGTCTTTTGGACATTAAGAGTAAAAAAGAACTAAACTTATCCGAGTCTTCTTTTTTCATTCCTTCAAGATCTATGTCGACGCCGTCTACGCCCAAAGGGACAATTTCATCAGCTAAATCCTTAACAAGCTCGTTAGTTGCCTTTTTGTTATTTAAAAAAACACTCATTTCTTCCCGAGACAGTTCGGAACCAAGAGTTGGGCAAATTTTAATATTTAAGGCTTTAAGTTCTGTAACAGCTAGTTTTTTATCTACTCTTCCGACTTCTATTAATTTTAGATTTTTATCGACCATAAACCAAACGGGGGAAACAGTATTAATTTTTGCGGAATATTTTTTTACCAAATCGTATCCGCGTTTTTCTTCCCACCACGGGATCCAACCTGATATCTGGGGAGTGGGCAAAGGAGATTTTAGATTTATATAGGTATTATAATCATTCCTCGTGATAAATTTATATATTCCCACAAATAGCGCAACAAGAATAAAAACAAAAATTATAAAAAGAAGAACAGGTCTTAATAAATTACCAAAAGATGCTTTTAACATGGTCTATATTTTATATCAAATCGCTCATAATTCATAATTTATTTTTGATATCAGATGCTATAATAGCGGTTGTGCCTTACCCAAATCTAGAAAGGAAATATTCTTATCCTGCTGTCTTTTCACCCCAGGATTCAATAAATTTCCGAAGGCGTATTAGACCAGAAACAATAAGTGAAAGTCCCGAAGGAATTATTCTTACATGCCAACCTTTTGGTCTTGCACATGTTCTTAGTCTTGAAGATGGTTTAAGGGATCATTACGTGACTGAAGGATTATACCCGATAGAAAGCAAAGACAATAAAGTAGGCATATATTTGTCGGGATTTGGGGCTTCCCACGCTGCAGTTGTTATGGAAGAATTGATTGCTAGAGGAGCGAGAAGATTTTTAAATATCGGAGCAGCGGGGTCACTTCGACAAGGATTGAATGCGGGCGATATTGTTGTTTGCAATAGGGCAATAAGAGACGAAGGGGTTTCGCATCACTACCTAAAACCAAGTAAAGACGTAATTACTTCGAAAGAATTAACTCAGAAACTAAAAGGCGCACTTTCAAGACACGGACTTGCGTTTACTATTGGATCAACATGGACAACAGATGCGCCTTTCCGGGAAACGCAAGAAGAAGTAACACAATACCAGGGAGAGGGAGTACTGACGGTCGAAATGGAAACGGCAGCTCTTGCAGCAATTGCACAATTTAGGGGAGTTGAGTTTGCTGCAGCGTTTGTGGTGAGCGATTTGTTGGCAGAGGGGATATGGAATCCTCAGTTTGACAGCGAAAGAGTAGTGAAATCTTTAAAAAAACTCCACGAGGCCTCTTTGGATGTTTTTGACAATCCTGCTTTCAACCCCTCGGGTTGAGCTTCGAAATTAAAGACCCCCCCAAACAAGTCATCGATATATTTTTATGTTTATAAAACATTCTGGTGGGAAAATGCCGACCAAAAAGGAGATATTTCAAAAAATTATCGAATCTCAAGAGCGAATGGCACAGGTATTAAAAAGGACTTGGGAAACAAGGCCGGATGATAGGGCGCTTTTTACTTTGTTATTCTTCCCAGACTTGCTTTTTTGTTTTTTATTTGTTATTTTATGAAAACTTACTATGGTCGAAAGATTAAGCAGTGCCGAGAGAAGAAAACAATTAGAAGCAGCCTACTCGAGTGAAATTGCTGATATAAGAGTATGGGCAACCGATTTTGGAAACAAATTGTGGCATGAATCGGACTGGAGGGTTAGAGATTTAATAGAACATGATAATCGAAGATTTAGAATCGCACATAGACTGGGGATTTCTTTAGATGAGAGATTAAATAGATATAGGGAGCAAGATGAAAAGTATCCCTCTCATCCCAATACTCAAAGACAGATTGTTAAAGCCGTCATGGGTATCGATGAGGACATCGCTGACTACCAGGCAGAAATTGAATTTGAAATAGCCAAAGGGGAAGTTGTTGTTTATGATCCTTGGGCAGAAGAGCGTTATTCTCAGCTTACCAGAAGACGGACAAAGCTGGTTGCCAGACTAACATCCCAAAGAGCTCGAAAGCTAGGAGTCCCTTCTATATAATCACGAACCTATAAATATTCGTGCGATCAAAAGTCTCTGATTCCGTAATTTCTGCTATAATCAGCTTTATCCTTCGATTAACTCGGGATGCATTATGAACTTATCAGTCGGGATTGTGGGGTTGCCGAATGTGGGGAAGTCGACGTTGTTTAATGCGCTGTTAAAGAGGCAGGTGGCGTTTGTTGCGAATTATCCGTTTGCAACGATCGAGCCGAATGTCGGTGTTGTTCCTGTTCCGGATGAACGATTGGAAAGATTGGCTGATATTGTTGCCGAGGAAAATCCTTCGACTTCGCTCAGGACCTCGCCTCCGCTTCGGCCCGCAACCGTCAGTTTTCTGGATATCGCGGGCTTGGTCAAAGGAGCATCAACCGGAGAAGGGTTAGGCAATAAATTTCTTTCTCACATTAGGGAAGTTAATGCGATTGCTCAGGTAGTAAGGCATTTTAAAGATACTAATATTATCCGTTCGGACAGCTCAATTGACCCAAAATCTGATTACGAGATTGTTAATGCCGAACTCATTCTGGCCGATTTGCAGACACTTGAAAAACAACAGCCTCCCAAAAAAAATGCCACAAAAGAAGATATTTATCGATGGGAAGCTGTAAAGAAATTAAAAACAGAACTTAACCAGGGTAAGTTAGCAAAAGACGTCGATCTAACCGACGATGAAAAAGAATCTTCAAAAGACTTACAGCTTCTTACTTCTAAACCCATGTTCACGGTCGCCAATGTCGATGAGAATGAGCTGAATAAAGACTTTGGAAAAGATACTATTGCAGTATCTGCCAAAGTGGAGAGCGAGCTCGCCGAGTTATCCGAAGAAGAACAAAAAGGTTATCTTAAAGAATTGGGAGTTGTCGAGTCCGGTTTAGAAAAGGTAATAAAAGAAGGTTATAAAATTTTAGATCTTATTTCGTTTCTCACTGCCGGCGAAAAAGAGGTGAGAGCGTGGACTATCAAGAAGGGGACTAATGCGGTCGACGCGGCCGGCACGATCCACACGGATTTTATTCAGCATTTCATAAAAGCCGAAGTTGTTTCGTTTGCCGATTTCGTTGCGTCAAAAGGATGGAAAGGTTCACGGGAAGTCGGAAAAACAAGGTTTGAGGGAAAAGATTATATAGTTAAAGACGGCGACGTAATTGAATTTAAGATTGGAAAGTGATATAAGCTTAATATGACAAAATCAGAAGGAGAACAAAAACCAGTAGAAGCAAAATATAGCGCGACGTTTTCGCAGTTTCAATGGGTTCGAAAAGAGGCTTCAGTAGTAAAGGCAAGGGGCGCTGAACAAGTACAGCTCGATATAGCAGGTCAGACCAGGACACAAAATCCAGATCAACCTGCTGTTCAATTCCCAAGAGTATTATCACCAGAAAAAATAATGTTAATGCAGCAGCACGAGTTGGACCGCCGGAGATTTACAGAAATTAAACAAGACTCTTGATTTGTTTCTTTCCATATACTACATTGTAAAAGTGACATAAAATAAAAATGAGTGGAATTATCGACCTTTTGGTTCCGCGAGAAAAAAGATTCTTAGAATACATCGACAAGCAGGTAATTATTTTAGACGAGTGCACAAAAAAACTGAACAAGATTACAAAAAACGGTAGCTTAAATTCGAAAAATTTTAAAACGACCCTCGGTTTTATAAGCAAGAAAAGCGACGAATCCGACGATATCGCACGCGACACGATCGCGGCGCTCCATAAAACTTTTATAACCCCGATCGACCGGGAAGAAATAAAATCCTTGGCGCTTTCGATAAACCATTTTATAGACTCGATCGAAGAAGTCGCGAACGGAATCTACGATTTTAAAATCAAAAAATTTGACGATTATTTTTTAAAGCAGATTAAGATTCTTAATGAATCGGTCGATGTTTTGCGGCTTATTTTCGAAAAGCCGCTTTTTTTAAAGCGAAACCGGCAATATATAGAAGATATTAAAGAACTCGAAAGAAAAGGGGATTCGGTTTTCCGAAAAGCGATCGGGGAGCTTTTTAACAACGGCCACACGCCGATCGAAATCATAAAACAAAAAGAGCTCTACGAGGCGGCCGAAGACGCAATCGACGACGCCAAAAACATCGTCGATATTTTAGAAACTGTTTTGATAAACAATTCATAAATGGTTTTTCGTTATGACATTAGTCGTTATTATTATCGCGATCGCGCTTTTTTTTGATTTTCTAAACGGATTCCACGATAGCGCAAATTCGATCGCGACGATCGTAACGACCCGCGTTTTAAAACCTCATCAGGCAGTAGCTATGGCGGCTTTTGCTAATTTTATCGCCGCGTTTGTTTTTACGACTGCTGTGGCAGCGACTATTGGAAAAGGGATAATAAGACCGGAATCGATTTCGTCGAGTATTATCCTTTCGGCTTTAATCGGGGCGTGTCTTTGGAATATATTAACCTGGTATTTCGGCTTACCGATTTCTTCGAGTCACGCGTTAATCGGCGGATTAATCGGGGCGACAATAGTTAGAGTGGGGATGGACGCTTTATTATTTCCGGGAATAATAAAAACTGTTTTGTTTATTTTTATTGCCCCGGCTTTAGGGTTTTTAGGTGCCGTAATTTTTACGACGATAGTTACGGTTTTAGTTAGAAACAGGTCGCGTAATTTTTTCGCAAGTTTTTTTTCTAAACTTCAGATTTTCTCTTCTTTTGGCTACAGTGTCGGGCACGGGGGAAATGACGCGCAAAAAACCATGGGAGTTATTTCGCTAACACTTTTTAGCAACAATTTGCTGGGAGATAAATTTTATATCCCGTTTTGGGTTATAATTTCTTCTCACGCTGCGATCGCTTTGGGAACGTATTTTGGCGGTTGGAGGATCGTTAAAACAATGGGAACAAAAATAATTCACCTGCGTCCTTTCCAGGGTTTTTGTGCAGAAACATCTGGCGCGTTAACACTTCTTTTAACTTCTCATTTTGGTATTCCAGTTTCGACAACACACGTAATCTCCGGGAGCCTTATGGGAGTAGGAAGTACCGAAAATTACAAAAAAGTTAAATGGATAACGACGCGAAAAATATTTTTGGCTTGGGTTTTAACGATTCCGGCCGCGATGTTTTTCGGGGGCTTGTTCAGTCTTGTCATAAATATTTAATTGATACACCTCCTTGTTTACGTTCGTGAACGAAAATTTTTTTCCGGGCGTAACTCGCTCCGTTCAAACATTCGTCCTCAAAAAATTTTATTCACTCACATTTAATATCTTGCTAATTTCTTCTTGCTTTGATTCTGTCTTTATAGTAAAATTAGTGGACGATGAGAATATACGAATTAGCTTTTATCGTGAGACCTTCTCTTACCGAAGATAAACGAAAAAAAATCGTCGATTTTGTAAAAGATTTACTAAAAGACGCAAAATTTACAAAAGAAGATTCGATCGGACAAAAGGCGCTCGCTTATAAAATTAAACGGGAAAACAGTGGGTTTTATTATTACATGGTTTTCGAAACAAACTCCGTCCCTTTGGATCTTGAAAAAAAACTTCTGGCGCAGGAAAATATAATAAGGCATTTATTAATCAGAAAAAAATAATTTAAGATATGGCACGAAGTTTAAACAGGGTTCAGTTGATCGGAAATTTAACCCGCGATCCGGAGCTAAGGTACACGCCAAGCGGAACAGCGGTTTGTACATTTGGGCTTGCGACAAATAGAAGTTGGACAACAGAAAGCGGAGAAAAAAAAGAAGACGCGGAGTTTCATAGGATCGTCGCGTGGAATAAGTTAGCAGAGCTCTGTAGCCAGTTTTTAACCAAAGGAAGAAAAGTATTTGTCGAAGGAAGACTATCGACGAGGAATTGGACGGGGCAGGACGGCAGCCAAAGGACTACAACAGAAATTGTTATAAGCGACATGATACTTTTGGATAATAAGGGAACAAGAAAAGAAGAAGTCATAGAGGATGTTCAAGAAGAAACGAAGGAAGAAGAAAAAAAGGGAAAATCAAAATCTTCCTCTAAGACAGAGAAAGAAGAAGAGATCTCGGAAGACGAAGAAGTCTCGCCCGAAGACATTCCGTTTTAAAATATTGGTTTAATATGAAAAAAGACAAAAAAGGAAAATCGGTCTCCAGACCAAAAAGAAAAAGCTTACCTAAAAAGTGTATGTTTTGCAGTGAAAATAAGGAGCCTCATTTTTCCGAAACAGAAATTTTGCGAAGATTTGTAACAGAACGGGGTAAAATTGTCCCGAGGTCCAGGAGTGGCGTTTGTGCCAAACACCAAAAAACTTTGGGGCTTTCGATAAAATACGCACGACACTTAGCGCTTTTACCGTTTCTCGAGCGTTAACGTTAACCTTCGATGAAAATAGGAAAATTCCAACTCATCGCTATTGTCATAGTTTCTGCTCTTTTAGGGTATTATATCGGTGTTACAAAAATATCCCTGGATTGGAAGAACTACAAACCAACGATTTCCTTTGTTAATAAAGAACCGCCGGTCGCCCTGAAAACAGCAGATTTTTCGATGTTCTGGAACGTGTGGCAAAGTATCGAAAAAACCTACTACGACAAAACAAAATTGGATCCGCAGAAAATGTTAAATGGCGCGATCTCCGGCATGGTTGAAAGCCTGGAAGATCCGTATACCGTGTTTTTGCCGCCAGTCCAAAACTCCGATTTTAAACAGAGTCTGGCCGGCCAATTCGAAGGAATCGGTGCGGAGCTCGGGATGCAGGGAAAACAGATAATTATAGTCGCACCTCTAGACGGAATGCCTGCTAAGATGGCCGGGATAAAGGCAGGGGACGCGATCCTTAAAGTCGATGGCCAGGCAACGAGTGGCTGGACACTAACGCAGGCGGTCGACAAAATTCGCGGACCGAAAGGTTCGGAAGTAATCTTGGAAATTTTGCATAAAGATTCGAATAAGCCATTAACTGTAAAAGTTGTAAGGGGAACGATCACTGTTAAAAGCGTCGATGGTTGGATAAAGGCAGTAAAAGATATCGAAAGGATTAAAATAACCGATAAAAAAGAAGATAAAATTATGTATATACGGTTATCACAATTTGGCGATAATACAAACCAGGAATGGTTAACCCTTGTTAACAGCCTTTCTTTGTCGTCCAGGCAGGGTAAAGATGTTAGGGGGTTAATAATCGATCTTAGGAATAACCCTGGTGGATATCTTAACGATGCGACGTTTATTACGTCAGAATTTATCGAAGACGGAACAGTAGTTATTCAAGAAAAAGGAAACGGCGAAAAGACAGACTATCCGGTTTCGAGAAAGGGTTTGTTCTTGGACATCCCGATTATGGTTTTGATTAACAAAGGCTCTGCGTCTGCGAGCGAAATCGTCGCCGGGGCGTTAAGAGACCACGACCGGGCAAAATTAGTCGGTGAGACATCTTTTGGAAAGGGAACGATACAGCAGGCCGAAGAATTAGGAAACGGTGCGGGTTTACATGTAACAGTCGCTAAATGGTTAACGCCAAAAGGTATTTGGGTTCACCAAAAAGGACTCGAGCCGGATTTTAAAGTAAATCTTGACTCAAACGATCAAAGCCGCGACACGCAACTTGAAAAAGCCATTCAAGAGTTGATAAAATAAACGCACAAAATCTTATAATCAGGATTACAGATTTCTGAACATTTCTTATACTAAACTGAATCACGATGAGGAAATTAATAGTTTTAGTCGTTATTTTGATTCTGCTTTTGGCTTTTGTTAGCGGAGGAAAGAATTTTGTCCCCGATTTAATTCAGGAAGCTCCCGGAATCCCGGAAAAAGTAAAAATCCTAACAGAGGAATCCGTCGTAACAAGCGCCGTTAAAAACGTCGGCCCATCAGTTGTTACTGTTTCTGAACAAGGTCAAACTCAGACAACTACGCCTTTTGATTTTGGACCTTTTTCTTTTGAGGTACCGCAAGAAGAACAAACCGAGCCCCAAAATATTGGGTCGGGTTTTATCGTTGACCAGTCTGGTTTAATCGTAACAAATAAACACGTTGTGTCAGACCCCAATTCGAAATATCAAATCATAACAAATAACGACAAAAAGTATGATATAAAACAACTCTATCGTGATCCGTCAAACGACATTGCGATTATAAAGATTGATCCCGAACAAAACCCCGGGCAAAGTCTGAAATCGGTTACGCTCGGGGATTCTTCTAAGCTCCAGGTTGGCCAATTTGTAATAGCGATCGGAACAGCGCTTGGCGAATTTAAAAACACCGTTACGACTGGTGTTATTTCTGGACTGGGAAGAGGGATTACGGCAGGGAGTCAATTCCAAGGATTTGTCGAGAAATTAGATAACGTAATCCAGACCGATGCGGCAATCAACCCTGGGAATAGTGGCGGACCTCTTCTCAATTCCTCGGGCCAGGTTATCGGAATCAATACAGCGGTGGCAGCGGTTGGACAAAACATCGGATTTGCGCTCCCGATAAGTGTTGTTAAAGATTCGCTTAAGAATTTTAATGAAACCGGCCAATTCGACAGGGCGTACCTTGGGGTGTCATACAGAATAATAAATAGAGATATGGCAGTTATGAACGAGTTGCCTGAGGGTGCGTATGTTTCACTCGTCGTTACAGGGTCTGCGGCTGATAAAGCCGGGATTAAAAGGGGAGACATAATCACAAAAATCAACGGTGATAAAATAAGCGCACAAAACGAAATTTCGACAGTTATTTCAAAAACAAAAGTCGGACAAACAATAACTGTGACGTTATGGCGTGAAGGAAAGACGTCGGATATAAAGGTGACTTTAGAATCAGCTTCTACAGGATAATTTATTGTAAACCATTTTTAAAAATGTTACGCTAAATATATAGCATGAGTAACATTTTTTTTGAAATCACGATCATAATATGCCTTGTGGCGTTATTTTCGATAATCTTTAAACTTCTCCGCCAACCTCTGATCCTTGCCTACATTCTAACCGGCATAATAATCGGTCCGTTCGGACAATTACAGCTTGGAAGCCGCGAAATTTTACAGATGATGAGCGAGCTCGGAGTAACGTTTCTTTTGTTTATGCTCGGGCTGGAACTCAGAATCGGGGAGTTAAAATCGATCGGCAAAGTCGCGTCCACGATCGGTGTGGCACAAATTGTTTTTACGACGATCTTCGGGTCTTTTGTGTCTTTAATGCTTGGTTTCCCGCTTGTGACCAGTATTTATATCGGGCTTGTTTTGGCATTTTCTAGCACGATTATCGTCGTAAAATTATTGTCGGATAAAAAAGACTTAAATAGCTTATACGGTAAAATAACGATCGGGATTCTTCTTGTCCAAGACCTTTTTGCTATTTTACTTTTAATTATCTTCTCTTCTTTTTCGAATAATGTAGCAAGTGCAGGGTTCTCATTAATAGATCCTGTATTTGCCCTTATAAAAGGATTTGTGCTTTTTGGTTTTGTGCTGTTACTCAGCAAAACTATTCTCCCGAAAATAGTCGGAGCGATCGCAAGATCCCAAGAAGTTTTATTTTTAGTGAGCATTGCGTGGCTTTTTGGGTTGACTGCGCTTGTAAGTTCGCCGTTAATCGGTTTTCCGACCGAAATCGGAGGTTTACTCGCCGGGCTTGCTTTGGCAAATTCGATCGCAAATTATCAGATTGTTGCGCGTGTGCGGTCGCTTCGGGATTTTTTCATAACTATATTTTTTGTGTCTTTAGGACTATCGACAAATTTTTCTAATTTTAACCATATAATTTATCCCGCGATTTGGCTTTCTCTGTTTGTCTTGATAATTAAACCTCTTACCATAATTTTAATTATGGGGATAACAGGGTACAGAAAAAGAACTTCTTTTTTAACCGGGATAACACTCGCGCAAATTTCAGAATTTTCCCTTATTTTTATTTTTTTGACGAATCGGCTGGGACAGGTACAAAACGAGGTAGTATCTATTATTATGCTTGTAGGAATAATAAGCTTTGTTTTCTCTAACTATATGATTTTTTATGGAAATAAACTTTATAGAATTTTAAACCCTTATCTTAAATACTTCGAAAGAAAATCGGCTAACAAAGAATTGATCGACGGTACAGATGAATTAAAAAACCACGTTGTTTTAATCGGGGTCCACAGGATCGGAAAAAGCATCCTAGAAGCGCTAAAAGAGGAAAAAGAACAAATTGTTACGATCGATTTTAATCCCGATGTGGTAAGCGAACTGAAAAAAAGCAAAGTTTCAAGTTTTTTCGGAGACGTAACCGACCTTGAGATTATGGAGCGCGCGAGACTCGATGACGCAAAGCTCGTGATATCGACAGTCCCGGATATCGAAGATAATTTGCGTTTAATCGACGAATTAAATAACCACAACAGACGGGCAAAAATTATAGTTCTGGCAAATTACGATGACGACGCAAAAGTGCTTTATAAGGCCGGCGCGGATTACGTAATATTACCGCATTTAATCGGTGGAAAACATATTGCAAAAATTTTACGCGAGAATAATTTGGACAAAATAAAAGATTTTAAAGAGAAAGATTTAGGCTACTTCGACTAGGCTTTTACCTATATCGTTTGTCATTTCGCTTATCTCGCCATCCATAATTACCGGAAGATTATGCCATGATTTATTTACCCGGTGATCCGTTACTCTATCTTGTGGAAAATTGTAGGTTCTAATTTTTTCTGCACGCATGCCCCGACCAACCTGTGTCGATTTTAAAGACGAAATTTCGCTGTGCTGTTTTTCTATTTCCGCTTCCCAAAGTTTTGCCCGGAGCATCTCCATCGCGATCTCGCGGTTTTGTGCCTGAAAACGTTCTGTTTGGCACGAAACAACGATCCCTGTTGGTATATGTTTTAAACGGACGGCTGTCGATACCTTATTAACGTTTTGCCCGCCGTGGCCGCCGCTTCTAAACGCTTCAAATTCGATATCTTCCGGTGCGATGTGTAAATCTATATCTTCGAGTTCCGGTAAAACAGAGACGGTTGCGGTCGAAGTGTGGACCCGGCCTCTTTTTTCGGTTTTCGGGATCCTTTGTACCCTGTGAACACCTGCTTCGTATTTAAAAGCCCCGAAGATATTATCGCCGGATATTTTTACGACACCCTCGTCCAGGCTCTCGATTTTAAATCCTTTGCTTTGCGCAAACCTTGTGTACATTCTTAAAAGCTCTTCGGCCCAGATTTTTGCTTCGTCGCCTCCTGCGGCGCCCTTTACTTCGAGTATTGCGTTTCTTTCGTCGAGCGTGCTTTCATTTTCTCTTTCGTGGTTTTGGACGCTTTCTTCTAATTCCTTTTTTTGTGATTCGAGTTCGCTAATTTCCTTTTCGGCCATATCCTTAAGAGAAGGATCTAAAAGCAATGTTTTTGTTTCGGCGATTTTTTTGTCGAGCTTTGAAAGCTCGGAATTTATGTAGTCGTTCATGGGCAATCGGGTCTACTTTAAACCCATTAACATTTCGCGGAGAGATTTAGGCTCTGACTCTTTCTTTTTTCTGTCTTGCTCTCTTTTTATTTTTTTTGGAACGTAGTTAGTCCCGGCAGCTTGCTTCTTCTGGAACTTTTGGATTCGGGATGCGGTATCGACAAATCTTTGTTCGCCTGTATAAAAAGGGTGACATTTATTGCAAAGCTCCACATGGATTATTTCCCGGGTCGAACCGATTGTAAATTTATTTCCGCAAACACAAATAACTTGCGCATTTTCAAAATATTGTGGATGAATATTTGTTTTCATGCTTAAATTATAGCAGATCGGAGAGCATTATTCAAAGTGTTTTAAGAAGGACTGCGGGAATACGGATGGCGGCGTTCGGCGATAAAAAGTCCGAGGAAGATCAAAACTGATCCTAAAATAAACGCCCATGTAATTTTTTCGGAAAGTAAAATAACGGAAGCAACTGTCGATGAAATCGGGTCTAAGTAAAAGAAGAATCCTGCGCACGACTCGCAAGACTTTGAAAGTCCCCATTGCCAAAGGAGGTACGCGGCTAAAGAGGAAAGAAAAATTCCGTACGCGATTCCAAAAAACGAGGAAAGAGATAAATTGTTGATCCAAGCGGGATTAATCGAGTATTCAAAAAAGAGAGAAGGTAAGAAAGTAAGACCGCCGATTATAAAACTGTAAAAAGTTATCGTAACAGGATCGTATCTTTTGAATAAATTTTTACTAAGCATTTCATAAAAAATAAATGTAATTACCGCGGCCAAGATCAAAAGGTCGCCGTAGGGGGATAGGGTTATCCCGTTTTTCAAAATATCTTTTCCGATTATAACCGCGATACCAAGTATTCCAACGATACAGCCCAAAATCATGTTTCTGGATATTCTCTCGCCCAAAAAAACAGCCGCAAATAAAAGTGTCAGAATCGGGGTCGACGCAACAATAATTCCGGAATTTAACCCGGAAGTCATGGTTAAGCCCCAAAAGAAAAAAGAGATATTAAAAGTAACGCCGAAAAGCGCGGATAAAAATAAAAGCGGTAGGTCTTCTCTTCTTATCGAAAGTTTTTTAAAAACAAAAGGCAAAAGAATAAGAGATGCAACAAAAAATCTTATAAATGCTAGAGAAAAGATCGGGACAGATTCGAGCGTTAATTTCATTACGGGACCGGTTGCGCCCCAGATAATAGAGGCTAAAACAAGCGCCAAAAATACGGATCTTGAAGGGCTACTTTTTAAATTCATCGGGCAGTTTTTCGATATCTATTGTTTTTTGTTCGCGAGTTTTTAAATTTTTAATCGTTACTGTATTATTTTTTGCTTCGTCGGGACCGATAATCAAAACAAACGGAATCCCTTTTTGGTCAGCATATTTTAACTGCTTTTCCATTTTTGTTTCTAAATCTAACCAAATTTCAACATTTATATTTTCTACCCTCAATCTATTTGTAATTTCTAGAGATTTCGGGTAAAGACTAGAATTAAATACAGTCATTAAAACTGTGGGAACGTTAGGAGTCAAAACAGGCATCTTTCCGTATTCTTCCAGCACGGTTTGGGTTGGAATGTCTCCCGGCGCCATTCCGACACCCGGAATTCTTTCTCCACCAACTTGAGAAGTTAAATTATCGAATCTTCCGCCACCGAAAATCGCTCTGTTAAATTTCTTTTTTCTGTCCCATGCTTCAAAAACTGTCCTTGTGTAGTAATCGATACCTCTAACAATCGTTGGATCAAATTCAACATAATCTAAGGCCTCTTTGTATTGCTTTAAAGACTCAAACATTTTAGTAAGCCAAGGCGATTTTGAATAATCTTTTTCTGATAATAAATTGTTTAATTTTTCGATTTGTTCATTCGACAATCCTTTTGAAGATAATAATTTTTTAAATTCATCTGGACTTATTTTTTCTTTTTTATCTATCGCCTGAAAAATAGGGGAGGTTTGTTCATTACTTATTCCAATTATTTTAATCTGATCTTGCATAAACTCTCTGTCGTTGATTCTTATCACGATTTCATCCGGAGTAAGTCCTAAAGTCTTAAAATATTCAACCGCGATCGCCAAAATCTCCGCATCAGCTTCAGGATTTTCGGGTCCCAATAAATTTATTTCCCACTGGAAAAATTCTCTCGCTCTCCCTTTTTGGGGTTGTTCATATCTCCAAGCCCTGCCAAAAGAGAACCATCTTATTTGTTTTGGTAATTCCTGAGATTTTTGTGCGACCATTCGGGCGAATGTCGGAGTAAGCTCTGGTCTTAAGACAAGACTTCGGTTATCCTTATCTTTAAGAGTGAATGTTCCTTCTAAAATTTCTTGTCCCGTTTTATTTTCGTATAATTCCAAATATTCGATTTCGGGACCATCATATTCTTGATAGCCGAATTTTTCAGAAACTTCTTTTACTTTTCCATACAACCAATTCCGAAAAGCCATCTGTTCCGGATAAAAATCTCGCGTTCCTTTTACTGCCTTGATATTCATATTTTTATATTATCACAAAAAACTGAGTGATACAGAAGAATCTTACAATATTATAGGCTATTTTTCAACTTATCTTGCTTCGACTCTGGATGATTTTTGGCGGGGACATTCATCAAATGCCCTTTGGATTTCACAAAGACTTTTGTCTATAAGAGGCGGCGGACCAAAAACAGTTTTTTCTAGTTCGGATTTTCCGGGCATCGAATCTTCCCGCTT
>JAMCZG010000068.1:511-4880 GCA_023485715.1 Patescibacteria group bacterium | reverse complement strand
ACTATTTTTGTATCTTTGTTTGCCGTTTCTAATATATTTTGAGTCAGTAGTCAATTTAATACTCCACTTTTGTCCATCCGAAATAATTTGGATCTCTCCGTTTTGATCTGTCCTTAAAGTTTTGATTTTGAGGTTATTGAGGGATTCGATCGTTTTAGGATACGGAAGACCATATCGGTTGTTTTTTCCGACTGTAATAACTGCAACGCTAGGCGCAAACTCCTGTAAAATCTCTTCGTCTGTTCCTGTTTTTGAGCCGTGATGGGAAACTTTTAGAATATCTATCGAGCCTAAATTTTGAGCGATACTTTTCTCCGCATTAAGACCCGCATCCCCTGTTAAAAGAACTGAAAAATCTCCGTATTCGAGTAATTCGATGAGCGACGATTCATTCTGATCAAAGTAATCCGCTGTACTCTTTTCTTTTGAAATTACAAGACTTTTGGGAGGCCACTCTGTTTTGAGAGTAACCGATTTATCCAAAGTGTATTTGTCGTTTTGCGAAAGCAATTCCGGGCTTACATTTTGCTCTTTTAATTTCTTGATGAGCTTATTATATAAATTTCCTGACCCCTGGCTAAACTGCGTCGCAAAAGATTTGATCGTATAATTTTCCGCCACAGAAATCAGTCCTGCGAGATGGTCGGCGTGCGGATGAGTTAGCAAAACAAGTTCTAAATCACGATCGTAAAATGGCATGTTGTTTGAAAGACACCTAAGAACCGAATCGCTGGGGCCACCGTCCACTAAAATATCCTGGCCTTTTGGAGTTCTAATAAAAATCGAGTCACCTTGTCCTACATCGCAAAAAACAACGCGAAGATTGCCGTCGTTAATTTTTGCATCCTGGTAAAAAAATATTGCGCCCAGAGCCGCCGCCGAAACAAAAATTAGGATTAGAAATTTATGGAGCTTATTCATTTTTTCTTAAAAAAAGGACTAGCGAAATTAAGATTAAATAATACCCTAAAATAAAAATTATAGGAAATTCAAAATTAATATTCATCGAACCCGGAAGCTTCGCAAAAAAATTGATTGCTGATTCAAAATATATTAGAAACGGCAAACAAAGATACAAAAATAGTTTTCCTATAGGCTCAAAAAATATTCCCAAAAATCCGCCAATTCCGCCGAAAATCATTAAAATCGGAATCGTCCAGAGCAATATTCCGTTTACAGCTATCGACCAGATCGAATAAGTCCCGAAAACAGAAAAGAGAATCGGGATCGTGGCGATTTGGGCTGAAATCGTAGTTGTTAAATCCTCCCCGATTAAGGATTTTTGGATTATTTTCCTTATTTGTTTTCTTTTTTCAAAAAGCGGTTTTATATACACAAGGCCTAAAGTGGCAGCGAAAGAGAGCTGGAAACCCACATCCGAAAGCACTATGGGCGAAACAAAAACCATAATAAAACCGGCGACAACTAACGAGTATAAAGCCAGAGTCTGACGGCCGAAAATTTGTGCTGAAAAAGCTAAAATCCCCATTATCGAAGCCCGCACAATCGATGGTTCAAAACCGGATAAGCTGGCATAAAAAATAATTCCGAAGATAGTTAAAAGAAGCGCTATTTGCCGCCTTAAAAAAATAACAAATAAGGAACTGAGGAAACCCGAAACCATAGTAACATTCATCCCCGAGGCTGCGATAACGTGTGTGACCCCTACACTTCTTAAATTATTCGAGAATTCTTGGGGCATATTTTCTTTTATCCCAAAAACTATTCCCAAAAGAAGCCCGGAGTATGGCGTCGGGAGGGTTTTTTCAAAAAAAGAAATCATTTTCTGGCGGACGAAAAAAGCGACTGATAATAAGGTTTTTTGCGGTACACTTTTGTCATTTTTACCTGCTTCAATTTTTGGATATTTCATTGTAATAATAGTCCGTTCATTATTTAGCACTTTATTTTCTATGGTGCCAGAAATACGCACGGTATCCCCATAGTCAAACTCGGGAGAAATACCGGTTGTGACATAAATTTTCTGTCCGTTATCCAAATCAGCGGTTATTAGTTGATAATTGCCAAAGTTTCGCGGTTCTGTTAACAATGTCGTGAAAAATACGACAGACTGTCCATTGATATAATTTGATGTATTATGATAGACAAAACTAATTCTTAGTAAAAATAAAGCGATGATTATTCCTAATAGAATAATTACCTTTAGGCGACCCATAAAAAATAACTTACTATAAGTTATTAGAAACTCCTCCAGGCTCGAAATCAAAAATTTATCAAAATTTTAATACGCGGTTACTTTTTCCTTTATCTTATCGAAAGTCGACTGGTTTACAATTTTATTTACAATCAAATCTTCGATCGAGTTATACGGTCTTCCGCTGATAATTTTTCCGGCAGTAACCGGCCCGACTCCGGGAAGGGTATCCAACTCCCCTTCGCTTGCCGTATTTATATTTATTTGATTACTTTGTGTCGAAATTCCAAATGACTGCCCACTGGTATTAAGCGATGTATTCTCGTTTATTGTGGGGATGTAAATTTTGGTCCCATCCTTTAATTTTTGAGCCAAGTTTAAATTCCTAGTAACCCACTCCCTGTTTGCCTGGGAAGATAAACCGTAAGCTGCAACCAGCGCGTCCTGAATTCTTGCATCGCCTGGCAACTCGTAAACTCCGGGTTTTATGACAGCGCCTTCGACATCGATAAATATTCCCGGCTCCTCTTTCTTTGACTCGGCTTCTTCCGCCTTTTCTAAGAAAATATCATCTGAAGATTTTGACCCAACCATTACGACAAAACCATACGTTAAAAAAATAAGGCCAAGTACACCAAGGATTATAGGAAGAAGATTTTTTTTAAAAAAGGGGTGCGCGAGAAATTTAGGGAAATCCATAAATCAAAACTTTCAGTCAACCACAAAGTTCATAACTTTTCCCTCTATGTAAATTACCTTTTTTATTTCTTTTCCTTCTAGATATTTCTTAACTTTTTCGCTTTTCCTAACAATCTCCTCAACACGATTCTGGGTTTTAGATTCCGAACTCTGAATTCTGATACTGTCCCTAAATTTCCCGCCTACTTGTACTACGATCGTAACTTCTTCTTCAAAAAGATATTTTTCCTCGAAGCTCGGCCATAATTCTTTGTGTACCGAAAACTTTTCCCCTATTCTTTCCCATAATTCCTCTGCTATATGAGGCGCAAAAGGCGCGAGTAAAAGAATAAAGCTTTTCTTTGTTTCCAAACTCGCCGAATTTTGGCGCGAGATAAAATTTAAAAGCTCCATAAGTCTCGCGATCGCGGTATTGTAATTTAGGGTTTCAACGTCTTTTGTAACCTCTTTAATCGTTTTATTAAGTATTTTCTTCTCTTCAGGCGATGAATTTTTATCGTCAGTCGACTGGACTAACTGCCAAACACGCGTCAAAAATCTGTAAATACCTTCGATCGCCGCGTCCCTAAAGTCTCCACCGTCCGTAAACGGCCCCATAAACATTAGATACATCCTCAAAGTATCCGCGCCATATTTTTTAACATAATCGTCGGGATTTATAACATTACCCTTTGATTTACTCATCTTTTTTCCTTCTGCGATGATAAGCCCCTGTGCGCCCTGAATTTTTTATACGGTTCGTCAAACTGAATAAATCCCAAGTCTTTTAAAACCATCGTCATAAAACGCGAATATAAAAGATGCAAAACCGCGTGCTCAGCTCCTCCGATATACATATCAACGGGAAGCCATTTTTTCACCCTGTTTTTGTCGAAAGCCTTATCGCTAAACTCCGTTGAGGTGTAGCGGAAAAAATACCACGCACTGTCTAAAAATGTGTCGCAGACATCGGTTTCCCGTTTCGCTTCCCCGCCGCATTTCGGACAAACTGTTTTCACAAAACTTTCGACACTGGCCAAAGGCGATTTTCCTGTACCTTTTGGCTTCCAATCTGCTACCTCTGGTAACAAAACGGGCAAATCTTTTTCCGGGACTGCCTGAATTCCGCATTTTTCACAATAAACAATCGGTATAGGCGCGCCCCAATATCGCTGCCTCGAAACCAGCCAATCCCGCAGGTGAAATTGAATCTGTCTTTTTCCGATTCTCTTTTCCTCGATCCATTTAAAAACCCTATCCATTTCTGACGGAACTTTTAATCCATTTAGTTCTCCGGAATTGATAATTGTTCCCTCTCCTATATAAGCTTTTTGCAAGCGCGGGGAGGTAATAAAATTTTCGTTGTGAACACTAGCGGATTCAGCTTTCCAGTTTGAAGCAATATCGTTTTTCGCGTTGTGAACAAGAAAATTTTCATTGCCGACCTCAGCGCTTCTTACAACCTGCCTGACAGGAAGTCTAAATTTTTGTGCGAATTCAAAATCGCGCTCATCGTGCGCAGGAACCGCCATAATA
>JAMCZG010000068.1:0-501 GCA_023485715.1 Patescibacteria group bacterium | reverse complement strand
TTGAGAACCGGAGATGAAGGAGATTGTTTCGCGTCGCGAGCAAGAAAATTTTCGTAAGCGACTTCAGCGCTTTTTATAACTTGTTTTATAGGTAAATCAAACTTTTTTGCGAATTCAAAATCGCGCTCATCGTGGGCAGGAACTGCCATTATCGCTCCCGTCCCATAACCCATTTCAACGTAATCCGAAATCCAAACCGGAATTTTTTCGTTGTTTGCCGGATTTAAACAATACGAGCCTGTAAAAACGCCGGTTTTTTCTTGCTGCACACAGACTCTGTCTGATTCTGATACTTTTTGAGTCTTTTTGACATATTCTTCAACTACGGCTTTTTGCTCTTGTGTCGTAATTTTTTCGACCATCGGGTGTTGGGGTGCCAAAACCATATACGTCGCCCCAAAAATCGTATCCGGCCTCGTCGTAAACACTTTAATCAAATCAAGGCAAGTATCAAGAACAACACATTCTTTCTGCCCCGTTACATGAGGACTTGAAGCCTTA
>JAMCZG010000034.1:23001-23544 GCA_023485715.1 Patescibacteria group bacterium | reverse complement strand
ATTAGGGCCTGATTTTTGGCGGGGACATTCATCAAATGCCCTTTGGATTTCACAAAGACTTTTGTCTATAAGAGGCGGCGGACCAAAAACAGTTTTTTCTAGTTCGGATTTTCCGGGCATCGAATCTTCCCGCTTTTGACATGGTTGATCTGCCTTAGGATCAAAATGCATAACTTTATATACTATGGCAATAGTTCCGTTATCGCGGGCAACTGTATCATAAAACGGACAACAAAGAGCTTCTCCTTCTACCGGTGTACCGTTTGGGTCAAAATATTTTGCCATAATTTGCGATTTTAGCAGGATTAGATCGTAATTTCAATAAGATCTTTTGAGGATATTGTTAAGATATTAGGGCCTGATTTTTCGAGAAGTACGGTGTCTTCGATTCGTACTCCGCCAAAATTTTTTATATAAATTCCGGGCTCGACCGAGAATACCATTCCGGGGATTAATTTTCTTTTGCTTTTCGGAGAAAGTCGTAAGCCCGAATGTACTCTTTTCCCGATCCCGTGGCCTAAAGAATGGGGGATATTCGGATAG
>JAMCZG010000034.1:1219-22991 GCA_023485715.1 Patescibacteria group bacterium | reverse complement strand
AGATAAGGATAACCTTGTCAATCTCTTTTGCACTAATCGATTTATGATTTAAGATTAAAGATTTAAGGAGGTCGAGAGCTTTAAGTTGAGATTCAAGAACAACTCGATACATCTTTTTTTGTTCATCGCTTGCTTTTCCAAAAAATACTGTGCGCGTGATATCGGAGCAAAATCCGTTAATTTTTGCACCCAAATCGAGCATTACAAAATCACCAATTTTCAATTTAGTATTGTTCGGCTTATGGTGAAACTCATAAGAATTTTTGCCGAAAGCAGCGATCGGTTTAAACGAGATTCCTTCGCTATTTTCTTTAATATATTTTTTTATTTCCCGGACTAATTCTTTTTCCGTAACTCCGGGTTTTAGTTTTGTCAAAATATAATCAAAAGTCTTGTCTGCCACGACACAGGCTTTTTTGATCGAAGCAATTGCCTGGGGAGTTTTAATCGATTTATTCATTTATCTAATCGGGGTCAGTTTTTTGCCGCTTCCCGTAGAGGGAATAACAGGGTCTTCCGTGTTTGATGTTATTAAACTATCAGGAATTTTAATTAACGGGTTTGGTAGGATATCGGGAAATAAAAGAATTCTCGAAGCAATAATTCTGTCTTTATTTTTTATATCGGTAAATCCGACGACAATAGTATTCTGTCGATCGCTGATTTTAGAAAACCCGGCTTTTACAATTCCAGAGGTTTTTGTGTGAGAAGAAGTTTTGGTCGTATTTTCTACGTCGACGGTTGTTTGTTTGCCGTCTTCGGAAATGACGACAAAACTGTAATTTTTTGAATCTACAGAGGCAATAACACCATGTATTATTTTAGGAGTATTCAAAATCGATTAAAACCGGGCAAGAATTTTTCGTGTTTGTTTATTGTAAAGTCCGAGTATGCCGAGTTTTGTGCCTTTTTGAATGTCGGATATCCCAAACGATTCCGTTTCTTTCAGGGCATAAAACTTTGTCAGCTCATCGACGTCTGCAAACCGCGTGTTTCCCGATAAATCGGTAAGTGTAATTTGTGTATCGCTGACATCCGTTACAACCCCGACCATTCCTCTTCTTTCGACTAATTTAAGCTGGGCGACCCGCGAAGCTATTTTTTCTTTAAGATCGCTTATTTGTTCGTTAAGTTTTTCGGTTGTCGGCGTCTGTGAGGTAGGGCTTGGGGTTTTTGAGGGAGTTATCGAGGCTTTGGGGGAGGGGGTAACGCTAACAGCAAAGGCATGCTTTTGACCAAAGCTAATTATAGCAATCGATAAAACAAAAGCGATTAATATTTTTTTCATATACTAAAAGTTTTCGATCGAATACGTAACTGTTCGTTTTATTGTTGTTTCCTCCCCATTTGGCATAATGGATGTAATTTCGATCGGGTTTTGGTCCTCCTGGATCGTCGCTGTAGTCGTAAAGTTTCCGTTTTGCGTAGGCTGGACAACAATATCGCTAATTAACGTCGATACGATTACAACAGCATTTGGCATCGTTTTTCCAGAAACCGTAATTGTTTTTTTGTCGACTACTTCTTCGTCTTTTGGGCTATCGACTGTTAGGTAGTTTGTCGGTTTTTCGGTCGGCGCGCTTTGTGTAGGTGTAACGGAAACTGTTTTAGTAACCTTAACTGTTTTTGTACTCTGGTAAAGATAGAAACCGATCCCTGCCGCGATTATGCCGACTGCAACTGCAATAAATGAAAGCACGATTTTTTCTGTTTTCATCGTGTAAAGTAAAACCCATGTTATGATAAAAAAGACCTCTTGTCAAGAAAAGAGGGATTTGTTAGGATGAAGCAATGGAAATAGCGTTAATTACAAAAAATGCCTTAAAAATAAAAGGAAAACACGCATCTTTAGCGGTCGATCCGGGAATCGATTTGCGGACAAAAACGGTTGTCGACGCGGTTTTGTTGTCGGATAAACTTTTGGAAAATAATTTTTCAAAAATCGAAGGACATAGGGTAATTATTTCTGGCCCGGGAAGTTACGAGGCCGGAAAAATTAAAATTTCGGGGCTCGGGTCCGGGGCAAATGTTGTGTATTCGGTAAGAGTGGACGGCGTAGAAATTCTCCTGAGTAAAGCATCTGGGATTAAAAAAATCCAAGGCACAGAGAGGGATTACGACATAGTAGTATTGAATGTAGACACTCTTATTGAGGAATCTTTAATTACCTCTCTCTCACCGAAAGCCGTAGTTTTATACGGAGAAAAAAGTGAAGAAATGTTAAAATCTTTGGGCAAAAATCCGTCCGAAAAAGTTAATAAATACCAGACAACTTTGGAAAAATTGCCAAAAGAGATGGAAATAATATTACTTGGGCAATAATTCAAAACTCAAATTTTTACTTTATGCCAGCTTTAAAAGTCCCTCCACATAACGACGAGGCAGAACAAAGTGTTTTGGGCGCGATATTAATCGATAAAGACGCGATAAACATTGCTTCCGAAAACATCACGACCAAAGATTTTTATAACGATATAAATGCGATGGTTTATGACGCGATGCTTTCGCTTTATACGGATCGAAAACCGATCGATCTTCTAACACTAACAGCTGAACTTAAAAAAAAGAAAAAATTCGATAAAGTAGGGACGTCTTATTTAACAGACTTGGTTAACGCTGTTCCGACCGCTGCAAATATCGAGCACTACGCTAATTTAATAAAAGAGGCTTCGACAAAAAGGGCATTGATCACTGCCGGTACGCAAATCGCAGAACTGGCGTTTACAGAAGACGAGGTAATTAACGTTATTAATAAAGCAGAATCATCAATTTTCTCGATTTCGCAAAGCCATATAACTCAGGGTTTTATCCCGATAAAAGAGGTTCTCGCAAGTAGTTTTGACAGGATCGATGAGTTGCATAAAAAAGGCGGAGGGAATTTTAGGGGGGTGGAAACCGGATTTTCGGATTTAGACGATAAACTGTCGGGGATGCAGGATTCGAATCTACTTATTTTAGCTGCGCGTCCCGGTCAGGGTAAAACAGCATTGGCGATAAATATCGCCCAGTATGTTTCCGTCCACGAAAAAACACCTGTCGGAATATTCTCTCTCGAAATGAGCCAGGAAGAGCTTGTCGACCGGCTTTTAGTCGGAGAGGCAGACGTTGATGCGTGGAGATTAAAAACAGGAAAATTATCTGAAACAGATTTTTCTAAACTGTCGGAGGCGATGGGGGTTTTGGCCGATGCGCCTATTTTTATCGATGATACGCCCGGAATCAATATCTCAGAAATCAGATCAAAGGCAAGACGTCTGCAGCTTGAACACAAGATAAAATTATTAATCGTCGACTATTTGCAGCTCGTAGATCCGGGCAGGAGATACGACAACCGGGTCCAGGAAGTTTCGATTGTTTCGCAGTCTCTTAAAAATTTAGCCCGCGAATTAAAAGTTCCTGTTTTAGCTGTTTCCCAGTTATCTAGGGCTGTAGAACACAGAGGAGAGAAAAAACCACAACTTGCTGACCTGCGTGAGTCAGGAGCGATCGAACAGGATGCCGACGTAGTAATGTTTTTGTATAGGACCGACGAGGAATTTACGAAAAATATTCCGATTAAGCTTTTAATCGCAAAACACAGAAACGGCCCGACAGGGGAGATCGACTTAATATTTAAAGGCGACCGTATTAAATTTTACGGCGTTGAAAAAAAGCACGAGGAGGTGAGTACAAATGGATGATACGATGAATCAAAATCCCGCCGGAGGTTCTGGAACAGTTACTCCACCACCGGCTGGCGCCACACCACCTCCACCACCAGCGGGGGAAGCGCCACACGATAAAATATTGGAAGTTCTGACAAGAATCGAAGAAAAGATTGATAGGATTTCGACAAAAGTCGGAGCTTAATTCGATTAAGTGTTAGTTATAAAATATAGCTGCCTAAAAGGCAGCTATATTATTTTGTGCCGAGGGAGGGAGTCGAACCCTCACAGCCTTGCGACTAGTAGTTTTTGAGACTACCGCGTATACCATTCCGCCACCTCGGCTTATGCCCTGGCTTGAAATTGAACCTGTTCTATTATATACTTTCAACTATGACGATTCAAGAAATATATGATTTGGCGATCCAAATGGGCATAAAAGCCGATCCCAGGGGTGTTTCTCTTATTAAAAAAATATTGGAAAGAAACAAAAAAGCGTATCAGGAGTTAAAAGAGAAAGATAAAAAATATTTCGATAAAGAATCTTTAAAAAATCCCTATGCAGATTCGAGGATCGTTTCCGGGGATCCAAAAACCCCTGTTAAAAAAATTCTGGCGGGAATCGATATCGACGTTGGAGAGGTACTGCTTGCAGACCGATTAAATCAAAAGGGCGAGAAAATCGATTTGTTATTTGGCCATCACCCGCACGGTGCTGCACTGGCAAGCTTAGACGAGGTTATGGATCTTCAAATCGACCTTATGGCGTCTTTCGGGGTTCCGGTTAATATCGCAGAGGCTCTTCTTAGTGAAAGAATAAGCCAGGTAAAAAGAGGTGTCAATCCTTCCAATCATTTTCAAAGTATCGATGCCGCAAAACTTCTAGATTTTCCATTTATATGTGTCCATACGGCGTTCGATAATCTTGGTTCGAATTTTCTTACAAACTATTTAGCGAAAAAAGATTTGGAAACTGTCGGAGACGTTGTGGACGCGATCGAAGAAATCCCGGAATTTTCTGAGGCAAAAGAAAAAAAAGCCGGTCCGATGATAACTGCCGGTTCAAGAAAAAACCGCGCTGGACGCGTTGTTGTGTCCGGATTTACAGGTGGCACAGGCGGATCGAAACTAATTTACGAAAAACTGGCACACGCTGGGGTTGGTACTGTTATCGAAATGCACATGAATGAGGCGCATTTTGAAGAAGCGAAAAAACACCATTTAAATGTCATAATATCCGGGCATATGGCATCCGACTCACTCGGAATAAATATTTTCTTTGATGAGCTCGAAAAACGGGGAATAAAAATAATTCCGTGCTCCGGATTTATAAGAGTAAATAGGATTAAAAAAACTTCCAGACAGTAGTACAATCCAAAAAGAGTATGATAAGCTATATTAATACAATATTATTATGATTTCTGTAACAGAATTAAGATCGGGATCGGTTTTCGAAGACGGAGGACAAATTTTACAGGTGCTTTCTTACGAACACATAAAAATGGGGAGGGGGAGTGCCAATATTAAATTAAAAGTCAGAAACGTAAAAAATCTATCCGTGACAGAAAAAAGCTTTATAAACGGAGCTAAAGTAAAACCAGTATCGATCAACAAAAGAGATCTCCAATATTTATACAAGGATTCTGATTTTGCACATTTTATGGATCCACAAACGTTTGAACAATTAGATATTACGCTTTCAAGGCTTTCGGGACACGAATTTCTAAAAGAGGGAGAGAATTTTTCGGTGAGTTTTTTGATGGATGAGCCGCTTTATCTAAATCTTCCTCCGAAAATGGAATTTAAAATTATAGAGGCAGAAGACGCGGTTAAGGGAAATTCTGTAACGAATATTTTTAAAAATGCGGTTTTAGAAAACGGTATAAGGATCAGGGTGCCGCTTTTTATAAAAGTTAATGATAAGATATTAGTAGACACCCGCGACAGCACTTACAGCGCAAAAGCATAAGAGACCTTATGGATATTCTCAAAAATACCTTAAGATCAAACGATCTCGTAAACGCCTTAAAAAATCGATCGTTTTTCTTAATGATGCTTTCCGAATTCTTCTCCCAACTTTCCTACAACATGCAGAATTTCGTGATAATTTTTATTATTTACGAAATTTATAAATCAAATTCTGCGGTTTCTGGCGTTATCCTTTCTTTTACAATTCCGGCGGTTGTTTTTAGTATTTTCGCCGGGGTGTACGTCGATAGATGGGAAAAGAAAAAAGTCCTTTTTATAACAAACCTTTTGAGGGGATTTATTTTATTACTTTTTTTGATCCCGACCACACGGTTAAGTATTTTTTACAGCTTAACTTTTTTGCTTTCGATTGTTACCCAGTTTTTTCTGCCCGCAGAAGCTCCGATGATCCCTCTCCTAGTCGAGCGAAAACTGTTGATCGCGGCAAATTCATTTTTTACGATCGGAATTTATACAACCGTATTACTCGGGTATATACTTTCTGGTCCGGTGCTTTTAAGCCTTGGGAATACCAATACTTTTATCCTGCTTTCGATCCTATATTTTGCGAGCGCAATTTTTATTTTGTTTATAAAAACCGCCAAGAAAGATAAGGTTGTTGAGGAAACAGAGGATACGGGCATAATAGTTTCTTTTATAAGGGAATTTAAACAGGTTTGTTCTTTTATAAAAAACACGAGAAAAGTAGCGGGAGCATTGCTTTTGCTTACGATTTCCCAGGGTTTACTCTATATTTTTGCTGCTTTAGGTCCCGGATATGTTTCCGATATTTTAGAGTCGCGGGTAGAAAATTTATCCTGGGTTCTTTTAGCGCCTGCGGCTTTCGGGATGATTGTCGGATCGCTTTTGATCGGCAGTATGTCTAATAAATTTAATCTAAGGAATATGATAACGGCAGGGTTTATCACCGCCGGAATTATTTTTATTTTGTTACCGATGGCGAGTAAAGTTGAGTCTTACAGGATCGTACAATTTCTTAATATTTACCTTCCGCATTTATTCGAAATTACGATCGAGCATCTCATAATGTTTTTTGCGTTTATCGGCGGTATCGCAAACTCGATGGTTTTTGTCCCTTCCAACACCAGGATTCAGGAATATACGAGTAACGAATACAGGGGCAGGGTATATGGGCTTTTAAATGCCTTAATCGGTGGCGTGTCGTTTTTACCCGTTGCTTTGGCCGGAGGAATGGCCGATATTTTCGGAGTCGGAAGCGTAATCGTTACAATCGGAATTGGAATTTTAATATTCGGTATCTCTCGAATTTTTTATTAAACCTTTATGTATTATCTTTCACTTCTAACGTATTTTCTTTCTTTTGTTATTTTTCTTTTTTGCATGTATTTATTGACAAAAGATGATTTCGTCATCTTACGAAAAAATATTACGATGGAGCAAATTTTTAACATAAGCTTTATCGCTTTTTTTGTCGCGATTGTTTTTTCGCGGATTTTCTTTGTAGTATTTACATTCGATGAAAAATTTTTAAACCCGCTTGTTTTTTTAGTTTTTCCGTACTTTCCAGGGTTTTCGGTAGTCGGCGCAGTCTTCGGGGGATTAGCTTTTTTTGTCTTTAAATCTTTTAAATCAAAAATGCCTATGAGACATATGCTGGATTTGTATTGTCTCTCGATTATTCCGGGCTTAATATTCGGTTTATTTATATATATTGTTTTTATACAAAAATTGATTGTGAGTTTTGCAATTTTAATTCCGATATTTTTTTTGGGATTATTTATTTTTCTAACACTTTTTTTCTATAGAAATAAGTTTAAAGAGGGGAGTACGGGGTTTCTATTTTTAGCTTGTTTCAGCGTGATATTATTACTTTCAAAATTAATTAAAACAAAAAACTTGGGGTTATTAATCGGAAACGAATGGATAATTTTAGTTTTAATCTTTTTGTTGTCAGCATATTTTTTTATACGGCAGGAAAAAATTGATATAAAAATTAAGAATTTTGTGCTAAGGAGATAATCGATTTATGGATGAAGAGCCGCGTATTATTTTTGAAAACGAAGAGCTTATGGTTTTGGAAAAACCTGCCGGCTTAACTGTTAACCGATCGGACACAACAAAGGACGAGGAAACGCTGCAGGATTGGGTGGAAGAGAAGATCAAAGATCAAAGATCAAAGATCAAAGCTGAGGAACGAGAGACGGATTTTTATAAGAGGGCGGGGATCGTTCACAGGCTCGATAAGGAAACTTCGGGAATTATTCTGGTTGCAAAAACAAAAACGGCGTTTGAGAATTTACAGGGCCAATTTAAAGAAAGAAGCGTGGAGAAGGTTTATGTGGCACTGGTTCACGGGGAGGTCGCGCCAAGAGACGGAGAAATTAATGTCCCGGTGGGGCGGCTTTCGTGGAATAGGAAAAGATTCGGCGTAGTCGCCGGGGGGAGAGAGGCGGTAACAAAGTATCACACACTGAACATTCTGCATAAAACACTGAATAAAAAAGAAGAGGTATTGACCTTTTTAGAGCTTTATCCAAAAACCGGAAGGACCCATCAAATACGAGTTCATTTAAAATATTTTGGCCATCCGATTTTTTCAGACCATCTTTACGGCGGGAGAAAACAGGCCAGGGATGACAGAAAAATTCTTCCCCGGACGAGACGTTTTTTATTTCCTTATTCTTTTTTTGATCCCAAGTCGGGGCAGAAAATAAGTTTTGAGAGCAAGTTACCAAAGAATCTTCACGATTTTATTTCATAAATGATAAAATATACATAGGAGGTGATAGTATGGGAGGTTTCGGAGGATTTTATAAAGGCGAAAAAAAGAAACAAAAAAAGAATAAGGAAATAAAAAACGTCTCGTTTAATACTTATACTATTAAATTGCCGGAAATCGTTTCTAAGAAGAAGCCCGCCTAAGCTTGCCTTAAGGGGCGCTTGGTCGGCTGGTAAAAAGGGAGATTATGAGGCGAAAAAAAACTCAACAAACTAAAAGTAACCTTAAAATCGCGCTGGGTTTTTTTATCGTCGTATTTTTTTTCATTCTGGTCGCTTTGACGTTCAGGTTTGTTTCTTTTTTAAAAACAAGTGTTTTTGACGGAGCGCATAGTTTAAATGTGTTAATCCATAAAGATGGATCTTTTACGAGCGTTGTTTCGTTTTCGCCCGACGCGCAAACGTTATCCATGCTCGATGTTTCCGGAAATGTCGATGAGAATAGTTTAGGCAAGACTTTAGGAATCCCAATCGACGGAGAAATAAAACTATTAAGTATTAATGATATTTCGCCGATCAGAGAAGAGCAAGATTTAGAAAAAGTCCTAGGTGATTATATGTTTAAATTCGACGGACTTTTTCTAAATCTTACAATTCTAGACATCGGGAAATTATGGTTTTATACAAAAAATGTTTCGCCGGCCTTGGTAAATGTTAAAAACATTAACTTATCAAAACCTGATGCTGGCAAGGAGCTTGTTATCGACAAACTCATGTCGGATCTGTTTAACGACAAATCGATCTCGGATGAAAAAGTGAGTATACAAATAATTAATGCGACCGGAGTTTCGGGTTTGGGTAACAGACTCGCGCGGCTTTTGTCAAACATCGGCGGAAACGTCGTCGCAGTCGATACCTCTGACAATGTTCTAAGTATTTCAGAAATTAGTTATTTTGGAGACCGGTCTTACACGTTACAAAGACTCGTAAAAATTTTAGGATACAAAGAAACAAAAAAAGAAGACAGCGGAATTTCTGACATCGTTATAAAAATAGGCAAGGACAGTATCTCGTCCAATATATTTTAAACATGATTATTTATATCGTAATTTTAATCGCTTTAATTTCGGTTAGTTGGGCGTTTTGGTCTCTACGAAGTACTCTAAAAAAGCCGAAAGCCATAAAGGAAGTTAAAAAAGAGTTGTCGAAGGGGAGAGTAATTTATTCTTCGGATTCTTCTAGCGATAAAGCCGCGTGATTTTCAAACTCTTTGCTAAAAGAGTTTTGGATTCTAATTTTTGTCTTGCCGCCTTGAATAAACGACGGCTGGTTTTTAAAGCATGGTGCGAGTCTAGTTTCCTTAACAAAGATTATAACTTTATGATTCTCGGTCGATTTCACATAAGCTTCATAAGTATTTCCTCCCTTAATAAATTTTATCAGCCTTTTACCGATATCGTCGGGCAGAACGCCGATATACCTGTCTCTCTGATCGAGTACAAAAATTTTTGACCGTTTTATGCGAAAATTAAGCGGTTCTCCGGTCATAAGATCGGTAATAATTTTTGATTCGGCCACGTTCACGAGATCGATTATCTTTGTTTTACCGCTTTCCTCGATAAACATCGTATCGACCCGTGCTAAAAACGGGGATTGGGCATGAACATTGCTTTTAAAATCATTACAAGATAGCCGTTTTAAATTTTTTAAAGCGATCGGGTTTTTTGTGTCGAGCTTTAATACTTTTTTATAGAGTGTTTTTGCATTTTTGGCTTTTCCGATGATCGAAAAAGCGAAAGCGAGGCGGTTTAATGTTTCGATGTCGTCGGGGTTTTCTGCGAGGAGTTTTTGATTTAAGCTTATTGCGGTGTTCCAATCTCCGGTCAACGCTGTCTCGATCGCAAGTGTTTTAAGCGGTACCATTATGTTGAATGATTTTACTATTATTGATTGCAAAAGTCAATAAGAAAAGGGTATAATTTACAGGTAATTTTAAAATTTTTGCTATGAGTGGACATTCCAAATGGGCCCAGATTAAGCGCCAAAAGGGAGTAGCCGACATAAAACGCGGACAGACTTTTACAAAATTTTCTAACATGATAACTCTTGCTGTAAAGCAGGGGAGAGGAGTCGGTGATCCGGACCAAAATTTTAGACTCAGACTTGCGATCGAAAAAGCGCGGGCATTTAATATGCCTAAAGAAAATATCGAAAGAAGTATTAAACGAGCTTTGGGGAAACAGGCAGAGGCGGTGGAGGAAGCTGTGTACGAAGGCTTTGGTCCGTCGGGAGTTGCGGTAATAGTCGAAGCAGTTACAGATAATCGACAAAGGACAACTTCTGACGTAAAGAATATTTTCGACAAAATGGGCGGAAATTTGGGCCAGCCGGGGACGGTTTCCTATCAATTTAAACAACTGGGAGAAATTGTTGTAAAAAAGGGTAAATTTTCTTTTGACGATATATTCTCGTTTGCGGTCGACGCCGGGGCAGATGATGTTAGGGAATCCGATTCTTCCGATTCAGAAAACGATCAAATATTAATCTACACAGACTCCCAGGACTTAGCAAAAGTCAGAGATTTTCTTTCCCAAAAAGGCGTGGAAATTGTCCAGTCAGAATTAGTTAGGGTACCAACCACGACAATACAAATCTCCGATAAGGAAATTTTGGATAAGATAAATGTTTTTATCGAAAAAGTAGAGGAGTTGGACGACGTGCAAAAAGTTTACACAAATCTAGAGTTCAAAACTTAGGGAACAATGAATCTTAAAAAGCTCTTTTTTCTGAAAAGAAAATCATTCAGATTCTTCCTAAACAAAAGACAAAAATTCGTGATCTCGGTCGCGATTTTGTCTTTAGGGCTGTTTTTTTCTGAGAACCTTTTCGGCAAATCTGGTTTTTATTTTTCATTTATTTTAGCTTTTTTAACATGTCTACTTCTTTTCTGGGCCGATTACAAAGATATAAAAGAAAATCATTCTCCTTATACTTTTGTCCTCCCGTTTTTTTACAGCCTATCCCTTTCCCTGTTCTATTTTTTGGCCCCGACAAGAATAATAACTCGGCTTATTATGACCGGCCTTTATGCCCTGGGTCTTTATTCTCTTTTTTTAACGCAGAACATTTTTACGGTAGCTTCGGTCAGAACGATCGCTTTGGCGTCAAGCGCTAGAATCGTATCTTTTGTCATAACAATTGTTACGTTCTTTTTCCTGACAAATATTGTTTTTTCGATGAGGCTTCCGATTTGGGTAACAGCAATTCTTATAATGTTTTTTTCCTTTCCGCTTGTTATGCAGTCCCTTTGGACGACAACTCTCGAGAACTCTTTTAAGGCATATGCCCTTTGGGCGCTCGGGCTTTCGACATGTCTTCTAGAAGTGTCGATAACTCTTTGGTTTTGGCCAAGTTCGCCGACGATTATCGCTCTTTTTTTAACAGGAGGATTTTATTCCATTGTTGGCTTGTCTCATATATGGTTTGCGAAAAGATTATTTAAAGGGGTAATGTGGGAATATATCTGGGTAGCGGTTGTTTCTTCTGCAATTTTAATTCTGTTTACTCCGTGGGGCGGATAGCTTCATAATTTTAAATTTCAAATTTCCTATTTTAAAGAATATTTTTAATAAACAAGTGACTAGAGAAGGGGAGGAGGGTACTGAGATTATCAAAGAAATTGGCAAACAATATCCAGGACTGATTGATATAGTTTGATATAATTAATATTATAGGACATATTTTGATATTTATTAATGTGGATAACTTCTTATTTTCACGGGTTTCTGGGTCGACTTTTCACAAGAATCGGTAAGTACCTTCTCTGTGTGCCCTCATGCCGCATGTTATATGTTACTACTAGTTAAATAAGTGAGTATATAATTGCAACATGTCTTGTAAAATACGACGCCAGGCTCCGCGATTCCCTTGAATTAGAAGACGAGGTAATTTCCAAATCAATGAAACATGAGGCTAAAACTAAACGATTAGATTGATTTTATAATCTAAATATAAGTTAACACACTGTATACGAAAAAAATACGAATGGCATCTGCGTATACCTAATTGTATATTTTTGAGGCTAAAACTAAACGATTAGATCGATTTTATAATCTAAATATAACGCGGAATAGAAAGTGTCCTTCCGTTTATCGGGAATAGTAACAATATTAAAAAAATAATGACGTAATGATGCCGTCAGTAAAATTGCGTGGTTTATAATCTAACCTTACGCGGAGTAGCACTCCATTCTTTTAAACACATGTTTTTTATTTAAGCCCCCTTATATGACCGACTGTAAAAATTGTACGATAAACACCCTGGGAGCGTAGTAAGTAGTTATGTCGTACAATAATACTTTTACGACGTCTCTCAGGCAGGGTTCCTTGGAGAAGTGTCTATTTTTATATACAATTTTGTGGTTAATATTCAGAAATTTTTATCTGTGGTTACTGACGGCGCAAAATCTCCTGTTAATATGCCCTCTAAAAATGTCCTGCGGACCATTCCCCCACTATAGGGTATTTATGTAATTTTTGGATGAAAAAATATTTTTTTATTTTTATCTTAGTTTGTTTCAACGACCAAATACGCGGTTTCGATGCTATCTTTCGTCCTAGGTCATCCTGGACCCGATCTTTTGAGGCTATTTTTTAGAAATTAAAAATTTCAATTTTTTGGTTCTCTTTTATGTATATATAATATATAAGGAATAATTCCGATAAAATTTATTGCTGATGCTAAAATAAAAAGCATTTTAAAACCGTAAGTTCCTGCGATAAAACCACCGAGTGCCGAAGAAAATGCGACTGCCGATAAAACGATCGCGTCGTAAACACTCCATTCAACGATTTCTTTATGGCGGTCTAGGTGTGTCGAAAAAAGCGCAGTTTTGGGAGGAGTCGCAATACCAAGACCAAGCCCTGCGACCCCGTAAAAAAGAAATAAATACACAATCGAATCTGCAAAGGCAAAACCCAAGTACGCGACACTTATAAAAAGCATTCCGATAATTGTCGTTATAAATTTTTCGAATTCAGAAGCTTTAGAAAGATATCGGCCGCTAACGAGTTCAAATATAACCCTAACTACGAGGTATGTGCTAAATGAAGACGCAGCGATCTGGACGTTTCCGCCGTCTATTTTGGTCGCTGCAAAAATCGCAAAAATCGGCGTTACAAAATTCCACGCAGACCATAAAAACGTATCGGCAATAATAAAAGCCATAACCATTTTGTTGATCTGGAAATGCGAAGGGTTATGGCCGATATAACTTTCTCTGAGCATAAATTTAGCCGTTTAAATTATTGTAACAGAAGCGTAAAAAGTTGCAAGATTATTTGTTTTGTGCGAGCTGTTCTTGGGGAACAATTATATTTACCCGATTGGCCGGAAGGCTTTTTGCGTCAGAACGACCCCCGTCTTTTCCGGGTTCCCATTCGAGTGTCCAATAATCTTTTGTTTGATCAGACAAACTGAACCATAAATGATCCTGGTCGGTTAAAAGAGAAAGATCTGCTTTATCGACTACGAGCCAATCGCCGTAAGGGTCGCTACCTCCGGCTCCGTCTACTTTTTGTCCGTGTTTGATGGCGGGATTTTTAATCACGATTACGTCTCCGACGGGTGTGCCGTTAATTTTTTTGATTCTACCTGATTCGATAGCGTTATCCGGGCCCACAAACGGTCCGTCTTTCCGAAAATTCACGTCGCCTTTTTTGATTATCAGAGTAGCACCTTCCAAAACTTCGGTCGCTGGGCCTTCGTACATTTTTGCTGCTTCGGACCTGGGAAAATTTGGATCAGGCGCGAGTTCAGGTACCTGTTGAGAGGAACTTACTGTCAATTCAATTTTTTTTGTTGGTGCATCGGGCGGTGGGTTTTTATCTAAAGAGTCTTTAATAACCTTGCCTCCAATAATTGCAAGAGTTAATCCAGCGAATGCGCTCAATATTTTAGCACCTCTGCTCAGTCCTTTTTTTTCTGGTTGTCTAGGATGATATCCTGCTATTTCATGACCTTCCATATTAGTTCTATTATTATTTACATCTTTGACTTTGTCAAGGAAGGTCTGTAGATGCTAATTCGGCAGAATTAATTTCTAAAGTTGACAAAAAGTTTTCCATGTCGCAAAATAAAAGTATGTGGTGTTCTACTCTACCCATTTTACGACATTGTGACGTCGCAAAATAGGTTTATCGGGAGAGAATTATGGAGAACTCTTTGTCAAAATTAATCGACGAATTTTTAGAATATCTCGAAATCGAAAAAAATTGTTCAAAACTTACGATTCGGGATTATAGACACTATCTGGAAGTATTTAATAACTGGTTCTCCCCTGCCCCAAATAAAAAAATCGAGGATTTAAATTTACAAACAGTCAGAAAATATAGGGTTTATCTTTCAAACCGCGTTGATCCCAAAGGTTTAACTCTTTCCCGTGTGACTCAGAATTATTATGTTATCGCGCTCCGCTCTTTCCTTAAATATTTAATAAAAAATGACCACAAGGTGTTGGAACCTGCTAAGATCGATTTACCAAAAACCGAAAGCAGATCGTTAAAATTTTTAGAACGGGAGCAGGTTGACAGGCTCGTTACAGCCCCGGACACGTCTAAAGAAGAAGGAGTTAGAGACCGCGCGATTATAGAATTATTGTTCTCAACGGGTCTTAGGGTTTCGGAACTCGCAAAGCTCAATAAGGACAGAATAAATATCGACAGGCGCGAATTTGGAGTAATCGGAAAAGGCGGACGTGCGCGGGTTGTCTTTATTTCCGACCGTGCGGCTACCTGGGTAAAAAAATATATGGACGTGCGCAAGGATCGATTCAGGCCATTATTTATTCGTTATTCAGGAAAGATTGTTGAAGAAAATAGTGGAGAAAAGATGCGTTTGACTGTAAGGAGTATCGAAAGAATTATTAAAAAATATGTTCGATTAGCACGAATTCCTATTGACGCAACAGTCCATACACTGAGGCATTCTTTTGCGACGGACCTTTTAACAAACGGGGCGGACCTGCGGTCGGTACAGGAAATGTTAGGGCACAAAAATATTTCGACAACGCAAATTTATACCCATGTGACTAACAAACAACTGCGGGAAGTCCACGAAGCATTTCATAGTGGAAATAAATAGTTAGTCTCCTTGTTTTGTTTCTTTTGCTATCGAAGAAAGTCTTGTTAAATCCTCCATTAGGCCCTTCAAACCATAGGCTAAAATCCATTTAATATTTCCGTCTTTATCGGTTCTTCCCTGGAATTCAACCGCGCCGATCGCAAAATTATTTAATGCCGACAGCGTGTAGTATAAATTTGCACCATGTTGCCGGTACAGAACACCAATAATTTGTTCGACTAATTTTAAGGAATGAGGATTCAGTTGCTTGTTTTCGGGCGAACCGGAAGAGTCTAAATATCTGTTACCTGGGGACACACAAATCTCTTCGAGGGAAAAAGAGCCGAGGGCTAATTTAATCTCCGGTATTTTTGTTGATATATATAATAAACTTTTACGGTCGGTATCTTCGATATCTCTTAATTGGTCTGTTTGGGTGATTAATTCTGTACGATACTCATTCCCGGTGCAATATACCGCACAAACAAAGTGCTCACGTTTTAAATCGATTTCGCCCAAGCCCGGCGGGTTTCCCATAACAATAATTTCCCTAAGTCCCTGATGTCGGTATGAATTTATCCAGCCGAAGTAAAAATTGTTTTCCGGTGTTTTATCTGATCCTCTCCATGGTGCATTTGTCTGTAATTCCGGACTAAAAAAATCGTCAACCTGGTCGGGCGTTTTTAGGCCCATCACCCAGGGAGATTTCCCCAATACTGATCGGCGGTCTTTCGTCTCCCCATCTGAGAAACACGTCCTAATACCGACCTCTTTTCCATTTCGGACCATCTCTTCGGCAGAAGATTTAATACCCCTTATATTATTAAATGGAAAAACCACCTGGGGAATTCTTAATGATTCAGGTATGCTTTCCAGCATCTTTACGGTTCTTGCTTTTCGTGTTATATAACAGGCTTGTGCTTCCTGTCCCAATCGCCAGATGTCGTATTCTTTCCATGCATAAGGAGATTCGCCGGTAAATGGAGGAGAATCTTTTATTGCATGTCTCCTATATTCCCGGCCACAATCGGTAAATTCCCCACCGTCAAACCGACCACAATAATCCGCGAGTTCGGGCTCAGAAATAAAAGTTGGTCCACCCTCAAGAAATCTATGCATTTTATTGTTGATTTATTTGACGGGGTTTTCGGGGTTCTCGCGTGTCTCCTCTATTGTTTGTACTGCCGAAAAAAACTCCGAAGAAACCCTCATAGCCGCTTTTATCTGTTCGATCGGCCGGGGAATGCCTGGTTGTCGTGGAGCTAATATCGAGATCATCCTAGTAATTTCAGGTGGTGTTGGGGTATTGCCTTCTTGTTTGCTCGGCATATCGTTGTGTAATATAACACTCCTGAAGTCAAAAAGCAAACGGAATAATAGTTAGCGGGTTTCGTAGAAGAGAGTTACGGTTATTTCGATTGCTGTTTCTCCGGGATTGAGTTCGGTCGGTGCCGGGGCTTCTGCTTTTGCCACGTCATTCCCTCCTCCGCCACCGTAGCCATAACGGGGATAATAACTTTCTTGCACATCGACAACTTTTACAAGATTCATTCCTGCGGCACTCGCTAATTTTTCGGCTTTGGATTTTGCGTCTTTAATCGCATCTTCTCTTGCTTTATTTTCGAGATTTTTTCTGACATTATCATCGATCGTAAAGGAAATTTGATTAACAATATTCCCGCCGTTTGCCGTTATTACATCGACGGCTTTATTTGCTTTATCGATCGGCTTTACTTTAACTTGGAGGTTTTGAGTAACTGTATATCCGATTATCTTCTGCGACAATACGGGTGTTATGTAAGGAGGAACTATTCTCCCTTCTGTTATGGGTGTGCCATCGAAAGAATAATCGATATTATTGTATTCCGGAACTACATTATACTCGGTAGTTTTTATATTTTTTTCATCGATGCCCAGTTTTTTTAATTCGGCGACTATATTGTTTATAACTGTGTCTGACTGATTTTTTGCGCTGTCGACAGTCGTCGCATTGCTGGTTACTCCTGCAGAAATGACTGCTGTATCCGGTATTGTGTTTACTTTTCCAGTGCCAGAAACACTAAAAAGATTTGTTTTTGTGGTTTGGATTACGTTAAAGGAAAACGGAATCGGTCCTGCGAGCCGTGTGTATAAAAAAAGGACGAAGAAAAAAATAATCGTCGCAAAAAGCGGAATTCTTATATCTCGACTCACATATTTAGATTAAACCCTAAAGATTATTTTGTCAATAAATAGATTAGATTATTGATTTTTTTTGAATAATGTTCTATTTTTGAGCGGCATATGTCAATAGAAATTTTTGGTAATCATGAATTAAAGGAAAGAAAACCACTTAGTGGGAAAGTAGCTGTTGTTACCGGGACTTCCAGGGGCGTTGGAGCCGAAATTGCACAGATATTAGGTTTTACCGGAGCGTATATTATCGGAAGCCATGTCGATCCGAATAAAAGCGCGCGAGATGATAGAGTCGTCTATAAAGTTGGTAGGTCTCAGATGGAGTCGTTACTTGTGGATATTACAAAACCCGAAGACCGTCAAAAATTTGTCGATGCTGTAAAAAAACGCACAGATCCAAAAGTCGATATTCTTGTTTTAAACGCGTCGGGGGGGCTCGAAAAAGGAAAAACCGATAATTGGGCAGAAGTTATAAATATAGATGCACAAAAAGGAATGATTCAGGACTTAATGGGCTTAATGGCGCCGAGATCAAAAATAATTTATTTAACGAGCGAATATTCGGAAAGATACGGAAAAGTCGAGCAGCCTCCGGGATACGAGCCGGTCGCGCGGACCAAGTATCTTTTTGAACAGAACCTTAAAGAGCAAATAGAAGAACTCGAAAAAAGGGGTATAAAAGTTGGAATCGTGAGCGCAGCGATCATCAAAGATACTGCAACTTTTTATCTTTTCCAAAGGCATTCACCGGAATGGCTGGAAAAAATGAGAGCAAGGATGAATCAAAAAGATTTCCCAACTCCTTTAGATATGGCGCTTGCCGTAAATTACGCTGTTTTAGACGAAGACGCGGAATCTGGAAAAAGATATTTTGTGGGAGAAGAGCTTGCAGAATTTATAAAGTAGAATTTTTCGAAGCAAGAACTACGTTTTTTAAAAGCATCGCTACATTGACTGGACCAACTCCGCCCGGCGTTGGAGTGTAAAAAGATACGATGTCTTTTATTTCTTCTTCCTCATAATCTCCGTGCAGTTTGCCGTCTAGGGCTTTATGCATTCCGATACTTATTAATATTGAGTTTTTCTTAACATTTGAAGAATTTAACAGTCTTTCTTTTCCAACGGCAGAAATTACGAGATCGGAATTTTTAATAACCGAATCGGGATCAGAAGTTTTGGAGTCGATAATGTTTGGATTTGCTCCATTTTTCCTCAAAATATCGGCGACGGGTTTTCCTCCTGTTATCCCCTTCCCTAAAACTGTAATTTTTTTAGGCTTAAGCCATTCAAGAAAATTTGCACGAGGTCTGTTTTTTTCAAAAATCTTTTCTAAAATTTCCAAAACCGCAAGTCCCAATGGCATTTCGAATTTTGAATCGCTTCTCAGTCCGTCGACGTCTTTTTCGGGCAGGACAGAATCTGTAATTAACTGTTGGTCGATATATTTTGGAAGCGGTCTTTGAACAATTATTCCGTGAACGGATTTGTCGTTGTTCAGTTTTGTTAAATTTTCCTCGAGTTGGGTTATTAATTTTGATTCAGAACCCGTATTCAAATTAACGAGGATTGTTTTTATTCCTACTTCAGTTGCTTTTTTGATCTTTTGAGTAACGTAAGTTTTTGAAGCCGGATCCTCTCCGACGAGAATTATTGCAAGTCCCGGAAAAACATTATTAACAGCTAATTTTTCTACCCGCTTTTTAATATCGGATAAAAGTTTTTGCGCGATTTCTCTCCCGTCTATTTGCATTTTTATTCTTCGACACAGGTCGCTGCGGCAACATTATCTTCGCGATTAGAGAATCTCATTAAAATCACTCCCTGTGTATTTCTAGAAAGTCTTGGGATTTGTTCGAGCATTAATTTTACGACCTGTCCTTTTTTAGACGTTATTATTACTGCAGAGCAATTCGGCGGAACAACCTGGGCGAACGCAACCTTTCCGGTTTTTGGGGTGACTTTGGCGACTATTACTCCCTGTCCTCCCCTGCCCTGTTTTCGGAATTCCTTGGCGACAGTTTTTTTACCCAAACCATTTTGCATGATCGTTAAAAGGTCGTTTGTGTCCTGTTTTCCGATAACGTCCATACTTATCACTTCGTCTTCTTTTCCTATTTTTATTCCGCAAACGCCCATCGTATTTCTACCCATCGGCCGGACTTCTTTTTCGGAAAAGCGGATCGCCTTTCCGTCTCGGGTCACTAAAATTACATTATCGTCTCCGCTTGTTAATTCGGTCCAGGCGAGTTCGTCGAGTGCTTCGAGTTTTATCGCGACGATACCTGTTCTTCTAATATTTTCAAATTCGGAAATCGCGGTCTTTTTAACGGTCCCCTTTCGCGTTGTCAGAAAAACGAATTTATTGCTGTCATTTTTGCGGTAGGAAATAAACGATTCAACAACTTCTCCCTGTTCCACGTTCAAGAGATTAACAATTGCAGTGCCCTTACTTGTTCTTTGTGATTCGTTAATTTCAAAAGCGCGGAGTTGGTAAACTTTTCCCTTATTCGTAAAAAACAAAATATTGTCATGTGTTTCGGCGTACCTAATATATTTAATCGTATCTTCCTCTTTTGTCGTCATCCCGATAACGCCTTTTCCGCCGCGCTGTTGTGTCCTAAAACTTGCCATACTCTGTCTCTTTATATAACCTGTGTTTGTAACCGTTATTACTGTCGGTTCGTTGGGAATTAAATCTTCTTCGGAAAATTCCCCGACTTTCCCTTTGTAAACTTTCGTGCGTCTGTCGTCTGCGTATTTTTCCCGAAGTTTACTGAGTTCGCTTTTTATAACATCCAGTATTTTTTCTGAGTGCATTAGAAGATCTTCCAAATACATAATCGTTTCTTTTACCATTTCGTATTCGTCTTCGATCTTTTGTCGCTCCAATGCCGCGAGTCTTCTTAGTTGCATGTCTAAAATAGCGGTTGCCTGGATATCGCTCAGTTTAAATTTAGCGATCAAATTTTTCTTTGCTTCGTCCTGGTCTTTTGACTCTCGGATTGTTTTTATAACCGCGTCGATATTGTCGACTGCGATTTTTAACCCTTCGAGAATATGGAGTCTTGCCTTTGCCTGTTTCAATTCAAACTCGGATCTTCGCGTTACGATTATGAACCGGTGTTTTATATATTCTTCGAGGATTGTTTTAAGGTTTAGGGTTTGTGGCGTATTATCAACAAGCGCGACGATATTTGCCGAAAATATGCTTTGTAGATCGGTGTGTTTGTAAAGGTTGTTTAAAACTTTTTTCGGCGCGACATCGCGTTTTAATTCGATTACGATTCTTATTCCGTGGCGGTCTGATTCATCGCGAAGGTCCGTAATCCCTTCGACTTTTTTCTCTTTTGCCAAGTCTGCGATTCTTGACACCAAGAGAGCTTTGTTTACCTGATACGGCAGTTCGGTTACGATAATCGCTGATTTTCCGTTTCCGATGTCTTCGATTTCTGCCTTTCCGCGGATTATTATTCTTCCCCGGCCAGTTGTGTAAACGTTTTTAATTTCTGTGATATCGTAGATGCTTCCGGATGTTGGGAAATCGGGACCTTTTATAAATTCTAAAAGCTCGTCGATTGTTACCTCCGTCGTAGTCGCAACCGTTTTTCCGTTTTTTGTAATTTTTGTTTTTCCGATCATGTGAACGATCGCGTCGACTACTTCTCCTAAATTATGGGGCGGGATTTTTGTCGCCATTCCGACAGCAATGCCTTCGGAACCCATAAGCAAAAGATTGGGAAGTTTGGCCGGAAGATACATCGGCTCTTGTAAAGTCGCGTCAAAATTTGGAAGATGTCCTACTGTTTCTTTCTCCAGATCGTAAAGCATTTCGGATGTAATCGAAGCCATGCGCGCTTCGGTATAACGCATCGCAGCCGGCGGATCCCCGTCCATCGACCCAAAATTTCCCTGGCCGTCGATAAGCGGGTATCTCATCGAAAAATCCTGGGCTAATCTGACAAGCGCATCGTAAATCGGCATATCACCATGAGGATGATATTTTCCCATTACTTCTCCGACAATCTTTGCGCTTTTCGAATATTTAGCGCTATGGCTTAGGCCGATTTCGTGCATCGCAAAAAGAATGCGCCTGTGGACGGGTTTTAATCCGTCTCTGACGTCTGGTAAAGCTCTTGAAACAATAACAGACATGGCGTAAGAGAAAA
>JAMCZG010000034.1:0-1108 GCA_023485715.1 Patescibacteria group bacterium | reverse complement strand
AAAATACGAACTCGACAAAGAGTCTTGATCCTTAAGATTATTTCACCGATTTTTTTACCGCTTCCAAAGCCTCTGCTCTCCCCTTCCAGTTTTTTATCTTAACCCATTTTCCAGGTTCGGATTTTTTATAATTTTCGAAAAAATATTTAATTTCTTCCTTTGTTTTACTGGGAATATCCGTTACGTCACTGTACTCTTTGAATTTTGGATCAACTTTTGGCATCGGTACAGCGATAACTTTGTCATCCAGGCCTGCTTCATCCTCCATTTCTAGTATTCCGATAGGACGAGAAGGAATAACAACCCCCGGAACCACTGGTTTACTCGATAAAACTAATACATCTACTGGGTCGCCATCGTCTGCCAGAGTTCCCGGCACAAATCCGTAATTAAAAGGATATTGCATTTCGGTGTATAAAAATCGATCGACAAAAATTACCCCAGACTCTTTGTCGAGTTCGTATTTTACGGAAACACCCTCTGGAATCTCGATAAATACATTTATTTCTTCTGGAACATTTTTTCCGCAACTTAATTTTTTACTGTCCATCATGATTCACCCCCTTTAAATATCTAAATTTGCTTGCTTTGCGTTACTTTGTATAAAATGTTTTCTTGGCGGGACTTCGTCGCCCATAAGCATCGTAAAAGTCGCGTCTGCCTCTTCGGCATCTTCGATACGAACTTGCTTTAAAATCCGGTTTTTTGGATTCATTGTTGTTTCCCAGAGTTGCTGCGGATTCATTTCTCCAAGGCCTTTGTACCTTTGGATATTAACCGAGTTTCTGCTGGTTATTGTTTTTATGGACGCATCTTTTTCTTCGTCAGAATACGCATACCTTATTTCTTTCCCGGACTGAATTTTATAAAGAGGCGGTTGGGCGATGTAAAGATACCCTTGTTTTATAACGTCGGGTAGATGTCTAAAGAAGAAAGTCAAAATTAGAGTTTCAATGTGCTCTCCGTCGACATCTGCATCGGTCATGATAATAACCCTGTGGTATCTTAGTTTTTCTAAATTGATCGTCTCCCCGATCCCCATGCCAAGCGCGATAATCAAATTTTTAACTTCTTCGTGGTCGATTATTTTATCCAGGCGGGCCCTTTC
>JAMCZG010000017.1 GCA_023485715.1 Patescibacteria group bacterium | reverse complement strand
ATCACAAACATCGTCCGCGTCCATTCTCGCGATATATTTACCGCTCGCTTTTTGGATTCCTTTATTAGCACAGGAATCACTGCCACGGTTAAGGGAAAGAAAGTCTCTGGTTGAGAGTTTGTAGTGCCTAGCACTACCCGTCTCCTCCGAGACGCTCTTACCCACCTGTATACCTTTCCCTTTTCCGATTAAATCGGAACTGATGAGTTCTGGTCCCGAAAAAGGTGGCGGGAAAAGAACGAAAGGGAAAATCAAGTGTTCGAGGATTCACTGAAAAAAGTGAACCAAAAAATTAAAATTAATATGATGAACAAAAAACCATTGGTGTCTGTAATAATGCCCGTTTATAACGCGGGAGATTATTTAAGTGATGCAATAGATAGCGTAATAGATCAAACCTATAAAAATTTTGAGCTTATAATTATTAACGACGCATCCACAGACAACTCTTTAAAGATCATTAAAAAGTTTAAAAAATTTTATCCGAAAAAAATAAAAGTTATAAATATAAAAACGAACCTTAACCGGGGCGGTGATTCCTGTGCTAATAAAGGAATCCAAAAAGCGAGCGGTAAATATATCGCGAGAATGGACGCGGACGATGTTTGTGATTCCGAGAGACTCAAAAAGCAAGTCGAGTTTTTGGAAAACAACCCAAACGTTTTTTTAGTCGGGACAAACGCCCATGTTATTAATAAACACGGAGAAAAAATCGGAGAAAAAATCGAACCGTTAACGTATCAAAATATAAAGAAAGCATACTTTACGTTTCATCCTTTGATCCATCCGTCGTGCATGTACAGGCAAAAAATCAACGGAAGGAAATTTAAATACGAAATAAAATACAGCGCAAATAACGATTACTATACCTTTTTTAAACTTTTGTGCAACGGCTTGGAGTTTGTAAATTTGCCGGAAAAACTTATGTATTTTAGGATCCACGATAAAAACGACACGTTCGTAAACATGAAGGAAAAATATTTAAACACTTTAAAAATAAGGCTTTTGATGGTTTTCAGGTACGGATACAAACCAACGCTTGCAAACTGGTTCACGTGTTTTGCTCAAACTATAGTCGTTTACGCGCTGCCCGAAAAAATATTAACCCAAATATATTTCCTGGCTAAAGGGATTAAAAAACCAAGGTTTTCTTTTCCCGATATAAAAACCCCCTTCGTCGCAAAAGTAAAAGCGATTGCTTCGCTTTTATTGGCGTAAATTTAAATCTGTTAGACTAAAATTATGTTTTATGTAATCCTTCTTGTAATTATCGAGCTTCTGGTTTTTGCCGCAAATTATACTTACGGAACATATTTAATCGGCTGGGACAATGTAATGCCCGAATTTAATTTATGGCTGAATTTTAAGAGGTCTTTGTTTTCCGTCTGGCAGGATTACCGGGGCTTGGGGGTTTTAGACGGAATGGCCCATTCCGTAAATCTTTTTCATACCATATATATTTCATTCTTGTCGACTTTCCTACCCCAGTCTTTGGTCCGTTATGTTTTTATCCACTTAACCCATTTGGCAGGCGGTATCGGATTTTTCTATCTGGCCAAGTATCTTACTAAAAACAGCAAAGGCGCATTTTTAGGCGCGCTTTTTTACATGTTTAACATCGGTGTAATCCAGATGTATTTTGCGCCTTTGGAGGTTTTTGCGGTTTCTTTTGCGGCGTTGCCGATTTTAGCCCTATTAATAACTAAAACGTTAAAAAGCCCGAACAGAAAAAATCTTTTATTTCTTTTTTTAGCAAGTCTACTTACTTCCCCCCAGGGGTTTGTTCCGACAATATTTATCGTTTTTTTAATACTCTTAGGCACAATTTTGGGTACTTATATAATAAAAACACGCCTTATAAAAAGAGCTGCTATTGTCGGACTTACGGTATTAATGGCAAACGCTTTTTGGCTTTTGCCCTATGTTTATAGCGCAGTAAAAAGTGCACCCGTTATCCAAAAAACAAGGATAAACGAGTTTTCATCCGAGGAAATATTTTACAGAAATTACACCCATGGGAATTTGGGCGATGTCTTAAAACTTAAGGGTTTTATGCTCGACGGCGTCGAATTCGATACTACGGTGAGCAATAAAATCTTCCTTATGGAAATTTGGCAAAAACACCAATCCGGCATTTTATACCAGTCTATATTTTTTATTTTCTTAGGAATCGCCCTAATCGGGATAATAAAAGCGTTTGGAACATCTAATAATTCTGATTATCTCCCCTACCTTATTACACTTTTTATCTCCTTTTTGTTTCTGGCAAACCGCACAATTATTTTTGAACAAATTAACGGCCTTATAAGGGTTATGTCCCCGACCTTCGGCGAGGCTTTCAGGTTTCCTTTTACTAAATTTATAACTATGTTTTCGTTCTGCCTTTCTGTTTTTGTCGCTATCGGAGCTTCCTTTCTTTTAAAAAAGTTTAAAAGGTGGGAAAAACCGATAATAATTACTGTATTTGTTGGCTTAATATATCTTTTTTATCCGGTTTTTCAGGGTAATTTTACATCCCCGTTACTTCGCCAAAAATTGCCCGAAGACTATATCTCCGTCTTTAAATATTTTGATTCTGTCGACGAAAACCAGAGGATTGTTGTTTTGCCGATACAGTCGTTTTGGAACTGGCAGTACCGGAGTTTTGGCCAACGCGGATCGGGCTTTTTGTGGTACGGAATAAAACAGCCGATTTTAGAGCGCGCGTTTGATCCCTGGAGTAATTTTAATGAACAATTTTACAACGAACTGTCCTACGCGATAAATACAAGCGACGAACAATTATTTATATACACGCTTAAAAAGTATGATATTAAATATATATTACTAGATCAATATATAGTAAATACGCTTTCTAAAACGCCCATCGATTATGTTCAACTTAGAAATTTTTTAGATAAACCGTTTTTAACCAAACAGGTTTTTGGTAGATTAATAGTTTATAAAACAGATGTTACAGGCTCCCCGGTTTTTTCGCTAAGAGGGGCTGATACTGCGAATATATTCCCGTACTACATAAACGAACACAAAGACAATTTTGGCTTTACCGCCGGAAATTACGTAAGCAAAAGCCTAACTCCCGATATAACGCCTTTATTCCCCTCTTTATATTCCGGTAAATTACAGGACGATTTGGAATTTTCTGCGACTCAAGGCGATAAATCTATATTTGTATATCCCAAAAAATATACCGAAGAAAATGTCCGGGGCGATCTTTTAGAAATTCCGTCGATTTTTGAAAACGAGTTTCTTATCCCTGTCGAAGTAAGAATCGATAACAGTAATCTTATATTAACTCCAGTCTATCCGCGCGTGTACATAAACGGAAAGGAAGTTAATTTCACAAAAAACGATTCGATCGTAAAACAAATAAGCATTAATCCCGTCTCTTTAAGCTTTGTCGATACAGACCAGGAAATAGAAAACCTCGAATCCGAAAATAAAGGCTATATTCTAAACAATTACGTAAACGTAATAAAACTTAAGAGTGATTCCGGCCAGGAAGAGCTCGTTACTGTCGACACCAAAAATATTATAAAAACCAAAAGCCTGATTGCGATAAACGAACAAAAAATCGAAAGCGTCGAAGTGGTAATTGATAAAATCGAAAGCCCGTTTTCCTTTAACAAGGTAATCGAAAACAAAGAGTTTGAGGTTAAAAGACAACCAAACCAGGGACCACAAAACAGCTTGTCTTTCTCGGTTAAGACGGAAAACGGAGTGAATATACAGGCCAAAAGCGGATCGGTCGAATTTTCTTTTTATAACGGAAATCTCTACCATTTAGGTTCTTACATCCTTTTTGTCGACGCAGACTACAAATCCGGTCTGCCGGTTAATTTTTATCTGGACAACCCCTTGGAAAACAGGTCTGAATTCGAAGCTAAATTATCGAAAAAAGCTTTGGAAAACGTAATTATTATTCCAAAGACCGAAAATTATTTTCAAGGCTACGGATTCCATTTTATATTCAAATCTGTCGGGGTCGAAAAAGCAGAAAGCACGATAAAAAACATTTCTTTATATCCTTTTCCCTTGGAAACTCTAAAGAATATTAAAGTCATAAGCCCTAGGGCGATCGAACTAAAAGCGAACACGACTAAATCGAACCTAAACTATAAAAAAACCGGAAATTACAAGTATGAAATAAAAGATTCCGTGCCCGAAAATAATTACCTTGTGCTTTCGCAAAGCTTTGATCCGGGATGGAAGGTGTACGAAGTTCAGAGCTGGTTGAGTGCCGCTTTTCCTTTTATATTCGGAACTGAGCTGAAAAATCATGTTTTGGTGAATAACTGGGAAAACGGCTGGGTCACCGAAAATTCGAAATTTGAAATTCGAAATTCGAAATTGGTTATCATCTATCTCCCTCAATACCTCGAATACTTCGGTTTTATTCTGATGTTTGTATTTTTCTTGTTTATAGCAGTTAAAAAATTGAACAAGTTTAACTTTTAATCCATTTTTCTTTTTCACACTTTTAGCCGTAAAAGTGTACAAAACCTCTCTTGCAGTACCGCTCCACCTAAAACCATTCGATTCGTTAGTCGGGGGAATTCACGCCCCCTCCGACATTCACTACGTTCAGTCGGTGATCCCCCTAACAACTCATCCATGGTTTTTTCACGGTGCTTCGGTAATGCAAGAATTAGAAAAAATGCCCAGGCATGAATCTAAGTGCGAGCGTTAAACAAAGCGCGTTAAGTTTTGGCGAGCGAACGATTCAGGGGGATTCCTCAGACCGCGAAGCGGGATTAAGGAAGGGGTGAAATCCCCCGAAGAGTAAGCGAGACAAAATAGCGCGACTTTACAGCTCGCAGAGTTTTGGTACTTTTGCGGTCAAAAGTATAAGAAAGAACTCAGGATTTGACACCCCTTGACAAGGTATGTTAAACTTTAACCCTTAATATGTTTATGTCTGCCCTCGTGTTTTAACGAATTGCCCCGAAAAAAATTTTTATGAAATACAAGAATTCTTTAGTCTCTGTTATTTTGCCTGTTTTTAACGAAAGCCCCTATCTGGTTTCGTGCCTGGAAAGTATTTTAAATCAAACGTATAAGGATATCGAAGTAATCGCGATCGACGACTTTTCCAGGGACGATTCACACAAAATATTAAAAGAGTTTAAGAAAATGGACAATAGGCTTCGCGTGTACAGGAATGTTAAAAGATACGGCGTGGTTGTGACCATGAATAGGGCCCTAAGACGGGCCAAAGGAAAATATATCGCGTTTTGCCGCCCCAAAGACGTTAACTATCTAAGCAGAATTAAAAAACAGGTCGAGTTTTTAACGCAGAACCAAAAAACTGTCGGGGTCGGAACACAATGCACATTTATCAACGAAAAAGGCAAAAATTACGGAAAAAGCGAGTTTCCGATCCAAAGCGAGATTGTCTGCCAAAAGCTTCTTACCGGACTCTCGACCCAGTTTGAAACTTTTATGATAAACCGGGAAATTTTGCCAAAAGACGCGCTTAAATTCGATTTGAACTTCTATCCCCTGATTTTTGTCGATCTATTCATGAAGCTGATTAAATTCGGAAATTTCGAAAACATTCCAGAATACCTTTACTACCACCGCAAGAAAGAGTCGAGCTATTTTCAAACCCTCAAAAAGTACCCGTCTTACATTAAGCTTTGGATAAAATCAGCGCTGGTGTACGACTACAAACCGCCCCTAAGCTCTCTCCTGTCTCCTCTTACTGACTACTAAAATCTAACCTCGAATTATTCCCAAAGTTATCCACATTTTTTTTAAACTTTTAATTAGGTTGTATTTATAAGCTATTATAAGTATAATTTACTCTAGGTCTCCCAAAATTAGCGCCCATTTTCGCTATAGGTTGACACCCTTGACAACCCATGATAGAATAATTAAAGGTATGAAATTTTTGCTTTCATTAATCGGAATTCAATTAAAAACAGAAAAAAACCGCAATACTCCAGTGGATTACAAGCAGGATCTACTCGTAAAACAAGGCCGAGAACAATTTAAAAAGCTAATGGATAAAGGATTATCAGTCCCGGTAATGTTTTTATAAAAAAAGAGCATCACTTTCGTTACGCAAATGATAAGTCCGGTACGAAAAGCAATGCTCTTTAGAAAAACGGCAGTTAGTCCTTTAGGCAGGAATAAACTAAATGCCTTTGTTTTTAATAACAAAAATAAAAATTTTTGTCAAGAAAAATAGGAGAGGCTAAAAATAAAAGTTTATCTTGCTAAATCTTGAAATTTATAGAAGCATTCGTTGCTTGATACGGAGATACGGTTATTGGGCAGGTAACCGTATCTCTCTATCAGGCCACGAGGCTAAAATACTATAAATATATACCAATACTACTAATATTTTTAATATTCCAATATCAAGACCTCGATTTGTTGATTATCGCGCTTACGATTGCCACTATTTCTTTCCCCTCTTGTATTATTTGGCTCATGCGGGGCTTAAAAGAAGGGTTCGTGTCTGATATTAATGAAAGCCAAAATATTGTTTCTTTTCCTTCCTTTCTAACCATGGTATAACAATGAATAAAATCCTTTTTGGTTAAGGTTCCATCTGCTTCTTGATCATTAGCCCCTATAGAGGTAACTGAACGCAAAACTTGACCTGTAATAACCTGATTAGCCTGATTTCTGGGCAACTGATTTACTAGTTTTATTGCCCTTATAATAAAATCATAAATACGCTTATGGATGTCATACTTATTCTCTCGAGATTCTATTGAATTATTTGTAGTATTTGCCATTTGTAGTAGTAGCAGTATTTTCTACGGGGCTACTTCTTGCCATGTGAAGTTGGGGTGCTTAATAAACACAGGCGCGTTCAGGATAAAATCCGGCCTTTCGGTAAAGCTGACCGACGGGCAATTAACGTTTCCGTCGCATATATCCCTTCTGAACTCAAATCCGCCTCCGTTAAGCCCGGCGTTTACGACCACAGCGCCTGCCAAATTAAACCTTAAATCCGGTCCCACGGCGCAATTACTGTCTCCATCGACTATAAAGTCGTTATCCGCGCTGTAAAAGCCTTCCACGCTACAACCAACAGATAATCCGCCCGACACGGTACTTGGCGTGCAAGCAGTCGACGTTGCCGCTACACCGACGTTTTTATCGACGATAATATCTCCGGATACCGAGAAAGTCGCGGTCGATCCGTTAGCCACCCTTACGTCGTCCATAATATACAAATTACCGTCGATTAAGATAACGTAATCCCCTCCCGTAAAGTCCGTGCTGTTTAAGTAAATATTTCCGCTTCCCTTGTATAATCCGTGCGCGAGGCCGGAGAGGCTACAGCCTGTTGAACACGCCTGTGGCAAATCAGCAGCCGTCAATCCCGACTGCTTAGCAGTCGTGATCATGTACTCGTAAGAGGTCCTTATAACCCCTGTGTTAACAGGCACAAAGTCATCCCTGTCCGATCCGCCGACAACCCAGTTATAAGGGTCAACCGAAGCCCTTCCAGGAGCAATGTCCCCGGCGCCGTCCCTTGATATAACAATACCGGGGGTATTAGAACTGGGGCTCTGGACCGAAGCGTATGCGTCTCCACAAAGGGCAGGATTAGGCACCGGATTAAGGGGAACTGGGTTACTGGCACCTGTATCATCCCTGTAATCCCCTCCCTCGAATTGGGACCATGGCTGGTTTTGGCTTATGCCAAAGTTTAGATTTAAAATGTTAAAATTTGAACAATACGATCCGTGCGACGCGTCTGTCGCGCATAACGGCCCGACCCTTACTTGGTACGATGGCGGAGGCCCGTTAACCGGGTATGTCCGCGACAGACGCGTCGCACGGATCGTATAGGAAAGCGTGTGCCAGCCTGCGATTAGGTTCGAAAGTGTGTATTGGCCGGCCGCGGGGTAAGAGCTGGACCCAAACGGCGTAGTAACCGTTATAACGCCTGTGTAATTTTGCTCGGCGCCGTTTTTTGTCCCGTCTTTGTTACTGTCGATAAACACGTTGCCCGAAATAGTGTACCTCGGAACAGGCGTGGAAGTGGGTGTAAGCGTAGGTGTTGGCGTATTTGTCGGGGCCAAAGCGATCCCGAAATTTACTGTTTTATTGCTGTTCATAAATACCGAGACAGGGTTAGTCGTGGTTGCAGCATAACCGTTCGGCGCAGTCAACGTAACACTTTGCCATGTGTTTGCGGGCACGGTTCCGACAGTGTATGCTCCGAGCGAATTAGTCGCTGCAGTACCCGTGCCTACTCTTATTACCCTAACGCCGTTACTGTTATACGCAGCCTCGCTATAGGTAGCACACACTCCCGGCCTGCTGTAAGTCGCGCAATCCCGCGAACCGTTTCTATTGTTGTCGTAAAAAACAGTACCCGTAACAGTAAAGGACGACGCAGGAGGAGGAGTCGGGTTTGCAGAAACCGTAACAGTTAAATAGCTTCCGGCTCCGCAATTTATCCACCCCGCAGGCGCTCCCAAAGGATTTCCAGTACACCTCAAGCCGCCGCCCCAGGCATTAACCGCGACATAATACGTTCCGACCGAACTAAAAGTACAGTTCCCCGTAAGGGTCGCCGGATTTCCCGAAGTTGGCCTGAAGCTTCCTCCGCAATAGGTCCAGGTTGAGCCTCCGGTCGGGCGGAATAATATTTCCCCGTGGTCGCTGTTTCTGTATGTTCCTGTGTAAGTAATAGTTTGATTAACTCTTGCAGATGTTCCACCGGCAACCGAGGCCGAAACGATCGGAGTTGTCGCTACACACGTGCAGTTGGGACCACAACCATTGGGTAAAATATTCCAGTTACGCTCGCACTGGTTTGTGCTCGGATTTCTAAAGCTGTTACACGTCATCGGGTTTTGCCAACTTCCGCTTGCGCCGCAAAAATTATTGATATTTGTTTGGCTTGTTTCCGAATAAGTACAGGATGACCATGCGCACGACGGTGCCGAGGTCGGGGTTGGTGCTGCAGGAGGCGTGGTTGGGGTCGGCGCCCCGGGAGGCGAAGTCGGAGTTGGAGTAACATAATGCGAATCGCAAGCTGATGCAGGGCCAATCGATGCTGCATTCCAGTGTGGACATCCTATCCCTTGTTGGCACTCATAATTTCCATCGGCTATACATTGTTGAATCGCAGGGACTGACGATGTAGGTCCGCAGTTAGGAAGACTACATCCTCCATCTCCAAAATACCAGCCGCAAGCATCTGTAAAGGTTGTGTTTTGCCACCATTTTACATAGGCTTTAGGTCCACAGCCACCGTAGTAGCGTTGGAAATAACATTCGATACAACAACCAGCGCCCCCACCGCAAGTTGCAGGAGGAGGTGGGCCAGAAGTTGGGGTGGGAGTGTTTACTGGAGCGCCGTTACAAAGCCCTGTTGAAGAATTGCATCCGTTCGGACAAACGCCGTTACTCGTACAGCTGTAAGTAGTTGTCCCGTTGCATTGGAGTGTCGGATTAACTCTTATACTTTCATTGTTAGGATATGTAACCCCGTTACAAGTCCCCCCGCATTGGTTATAAGAGGCTTGGGCCGTGGGACAGCCGGAAGGAGGTGGAGTCGGAGTACGCGTAGGAGTAGGCGTGTTTGCCGGAGGCGTGTAGCAAGACGTCACGTTTGCGGCCGTTATCTGGCCTGCTGGACAAACACCATTACTGCAATATGTGGTTGGATATCCTCCGCCGGGAGAACAGCATGTTTTATACCACCCTCCGGAAACACAAGCCGAGTTAGGATTCGATCCATCAAACGAAGATGCACTACAAATTCCAGGCCATATTCTACCCTGGGCATCGTATCCAGTGCCTCCGGTATATGCCCCATAACATCTATCCTGAGTGCTACAGTTATTGTACTGATAATAATATGTAAACTCACATAAATCTCCAAAAATAGCACAGGCTTGACAACTAGCGGCATACTTAAATCTCCAGGGATTTTGATAACAAACATTATCCCTTACCAGTCCCCCATAGGTCGTACAATCGTTTAAATTCGGTACGGTTCCACAACCTCCTCCGCTACATCTAGCAACACCGTTTACGATTGAATAGGTAAATCCAAAAACTGGTTTATTAAAACAAAAGAGGAAAAAAAAACTTATAAAAGAAAAAATTATAAAACCAAATAACAACCGTCGCCCAAAATACTTATCCATACAGGCAGTAATTCAAGTATAAATAGGAAAACTAACTTAAGTCAATAGTAGAAAAATCAATATTAGTTATTTATTCTGGGGAATAAAGAGTATTTTACCGCTTTTTTCTTTCCGTAAAAGATTTTCTAAAGTGCCATTTGTTATATCAAAAACATTTCTTCCAAAACCGATTAAAGTTTGATAACCTTCTAAGAATCTATCGTTATTTCCTACGCTAACTAGCGGGGTTCCTAATTTAACCTCTGTTGGTTGAGATGGCTGTAGAAAAAATTTTGTTCCATTTCTAATTAACATTCCTGTATAAACCTCTGTGTGTTGATCGCCCCCCACATTAACAAGCCATGCAATTGTGAGGTCGCCATCCGATGAAACAACATTATTGTATACTGTAGCTTCACCGTCTACAGAAGCATAAAAAATTGTCCCAAGTGGTAGATTATTAACTGTCAAATGATTTGTTTTTCTACCGTCAACTCGAGCATCGGTAAAGTTTTCTAAAACTAAATTTGAAATTCCTCGAGGATCAAACGGAAGAATATATTTAAATTCAGAGTCTGTTTTTCCTTCTGTATTCACTTCTGTTAATAGTTTTTGTGCTTCTTCGGGCGTAATCGCCTCGAAATATTTCTCCCAGTCCTGTTCTCCTTTTAACTCTAATCTTCCGGCTTTTATCGCCTGTTCAATCGGAGATACTTCTGGTGTCGGGGTGGGAGTTTCTGTTGGAACAACAGTAGCAGTTGGGGTGGGCTCCGGTTGATTCTGGGCTTTAATACTTGCCGCTATCTCAGCCTCTAACGCTTCATCGAATCCATTTGTTTCCCATATTGTTTTTTGTCCCTGAGATACAAATTCTATTCCCTGTTCTCCTTTTTGTACTATCCCTAATGGTTCAAGACTTACCCTACCTTCTGTTTCAGTCAAAGGCAATATCGCAAATTTATGAGCCGGGATATTTTCATTTTCAGAAGAGTCTGCATAATCGGTATAGGCAATTAAAACGTTTTTTCCGTCATTTAAGAGTGCAACAGGAGTAATATCTGTTTCTTTTTTCAATGTCCCTTCGTCTGTATTATCGGGATTTATTTTGATCTCCGATACTCCGCCTGGAAGCTCTTTTATTTTTACGCGGTAAAACCTTAAAGGCTCTCCGTCTTTGGTCAGCCCTTCAAAACCTGTCCTATAAGTTGTTTTATCTGCGCCGATGTATGCTCCTTCGGCAACCAGAAGCTTTAGAACGTCTACAGGATCTTTCAAATTCAGCTCTTCTGTTCTCCAGGCTTTTTTAGCATATTCCATTGGCGACATTTCAGGCTTAACTTCTGATTCTTCTCCATCGACAGAAGGAGTTTCTCCTCCTCCCATATTTGCAAGGCCGTTAACCAAAAATTCTTCTGTGATGGTTAGGCCGGGAAAAGTAATCGCCTCGGGAGTCGGCGTTGCTGTTTCGGTTGCTTCGGGAGTTTTTGTCGAAATTGGGGTCGCCGCTTCGGTCGGGACAAGTGTCGGTACTAAAGTAGCTTTGGGCTCTGGAGTTGAAGTCGGGGTTTTTACTTCGATCGTCGGCGGTTTTGTTGCGCACGCATCAAGAACCATCGTAAACCCTCCAATTCCAAGAAATGCGGCCGCTCCGGCTCCTGCTCTTGTCCAAAAATTGGATTTTTTAACAGGTCCTGTTGCTTTGTTTGCTTCCGCTATCTGTTCTTGGGTCGGAGGGATTACGCCCCGGGAATATCCCTCTTTTGATTCTGCACCTTGCCTAGACATATCCTGTGTCATTATATATCACATTATAGGACGTTTGTCAAAATAATTTATTTAAATAATGAAACCGTCGCTGCTTGATATTCTCCAAAATCCTTTGGCTGTAAATTGGTTACTATACATCTTTGATCTTCGGGTAAATTAGCAGTTTTAGGGTCTATCTGTCTTTTTTGAAGTTGAAGTATAAAATTAGAATTTTGTCCTTCTATTTGTGAAAGATCTGCGCTAATAGTTGCTAGTGATGCTCCTTTTTCAAGCGGTAACAAATTAATTTTTTCGGTTGGGACAGTCGAAGAAAAAGTATACGTAGCCGTGTAACATTCATTATTAAAAACAAAACTTTGGTAAAAACCGATCGGATTCCCCAATTTATAAGGCTGAGTTACAAACGGCGTAGAATCGGCCACATGATAAATTGCTGTTATTTCTACTCCTTGAGGTAAATTATATGCCAGGGCGGGATTTCCGTTATAAGTGATTTGTTTCCCGCTGTTGCAATAACTTTCTGGTACAGGACAAGCCAAGCTATTTTTTTGCTGTGCCGAGGTGGGGACAGCTATAGAAGTTTCAGCCTGTTTTGAAGCTGTATTTGTTTGGCGCGGGAGCCAGCCCAGATATTGCGGAAAGGCGTCGGAAACAGAAAGGATATTAAAGTAATTGAGTGTGCCAAAGATTAAAAGAAAACAAACAATAACAAAGATTATTTCGAATACACCGATTTCGACGAAAGAGAGAAAACTGTTTTTCCTTGGCTGGTTCTGAGCGGGCATTTCCCCATCCATAAAATTATAGTAGTGAATCCCCTGTTTCCTTGTCAAGCACCGAAGAAAATAAATTTAAAAGTTTTATTTAAACAACGAGGGAGGGACACAAGAAATCGTGCCTTTTGGAGCCCGTGCTCCACCGGCTGGAAAACAAAATCCGACTTCTGTGCTCTGTACGTGTTTAACATTTATTGAAGTTTGTAATCCGTTTAAAGGCTTAATTATTGCTCTAGTCGGATTACCAAAATCGAGTTTTGCTCCGCCAATTGGTGAATGGAAAGATAAATCTATATTAGGAAGTAAATCGCCTTCTCCGTCGGATAAGTCCATCGCCCTTTCTATTTTTCCGCTTAATCCAACCAATACGAAGTTAGAACCGTCTGTATATGCCTGATAATTTTCCTGTATGTTTGTATTGTCAGTATCACATACTTCTGATTGAAATATTCTTATTTTTTTAACAGGATTTGCTACGCCTTGAAAAATGTGTCCGTCTGGATAAGCTATTGTGTACGAAACCGAAGAGTCTGTTTTGTTTACTTGTAATTTGGACCCGTCGGTTAAAATACCGTTCTCTTTTTTCCCTCCTAACACATTTAAATCAATCGCCCTAACCAAATAACCACGACCGTCAGTCGCTAATACCGCACCGGAGTTCATATCGTGGACAACGTCCATTTTTTCAACAATGGCTTCTATTCTTTTTTGAAGTTCAACTCTTAATGTAGTTTTTGGATTAAAAGACGAATCTTGGGAAGAAACAGCTTGTGCCTGAGCGGAGTCTGGTCCACTTAAAACGGAGCCCCCGATTAAAGCGGCTCCTGCAGTAAAACCAATAAATCCTTTTTCCAGTCTATTCATAGCCTATAGCAATTAATTGCCATTATACACCATTTTTTTTAAAATGCAAGTTTTTCAACTGCCAGAAAATAGTCCAGAAACCGTAGTCAATTCGAGTCCCCTTTCCCGGAGCGTGTCGATAATCTGACCTAAAGCGCCAATATCGTTTCTATTAAAATGTAGAAGAATTATCGACCCATTGCCAGTTGCCGAAACCACATGCTGGTAAAAATCGGCAGAAGTCACCGGTTTTTCTTCGACAACCGCATCGGGGTTTTGTTTTTTTAGTTTTTCTCTATCATTTTTGGGCTTAACAACTACTGCATATAAAGGATCAACAGACCACATAACAAGAGAATAACCCAATCCTCCTGCAATTTTAAGCAGGCGCGGGTCGCCGCCTCTGTAGCCTCCTCCCCCGCCGGGCGGTCTTAGTAAATGCATTGGATAGCTAAACCCCAATGCTTTATCCAAAGCTTCCTGACTTAAATTGATTTGTCTTTTAATCTCGTTTTCCGATAATGCCGGCAATTGTTTGTGGTTAAAAGTATGGTTTCCGATCTCGTGTCCGTCTTCGACAGCTTTTTTCCAAAGATCTTTTTGAGACGAGATTACCGAACCGACCGGAAAAAAAGTTAAATGAACTTGTTTCTCTTTAGCGATATCCAAAGCCATTTTTACATTAGTTGAATTTCCCGCGTCGTCGATAGTAATCGCAACTAATGGTCTCTTTTTATCCCCGCTTGAAAAAATTGAGGGAAGATTGTTTTGCGTGGATTCTTTCTCTGTCTTAACCAATTGATATTTTTCGTAAGACATTAGTCCTGCATAAGGAAGAATAATCGGGACTGGTTGAGGCGTTTTTCCGTCTGACTCTGAAATGTCCGAAACAAAAACAGGCGCCGGGGCGAGGGTCGCGGCGATTAACATTGTCCTGCCGAGACTTTCTAATCTATTTCTCATATCCTATAAATGCATATTATAGGATAAATTTACGGATTGTCAAATTAAATTTTCAATAAATTAATCCCGCTTAAAATTTGGTGGTATAATGCATAGCTAAGTATGAGAAAAACGATCGAAACTGTTGCCGAAGGTTACGAAATTCATGAGTGCCGGAGGGAAAAATACGACACCGGTTTAAAAGTCCCTTTTCTTGTGTCTCCTACTCCTTTTTCTTTGTCCGGGACGGAACGGCAAGAGTTACGCGCGATCGGTTCGGACGTCGTCGATTTTATGGCTTCGGTCAACGAATTATGTTTTGAAGACGCCACCGCAAGAAACCTTTTGAATTCCGGAAAACCGGAAATATTTTTAACATACCAAAACCCCCAATACCTTTTTGTAAGGCCGGACTTAATTATTACGCCTTCAGGTTTTACCCTGTGCGAGATCGAAACCTCCCCGTTTGGCCTTGCGCTTGCGGAAATTCTAAACAGGGCGTATCGGGAAGAAGGGTTTACGACGTTAGTAGAATACGGTGAATTATCGGACTACGTTAAAACGCACACGCCGATGGAAGGCAGAATCGTTTACGGAAAAAAAACAGAATCGTTTAAAGGGCAACTTTCGTTTCTCGCCGACCAGGTTTTTTCGGGAGTAAATAGATACTGGCACGCCGAAAAGGCAGGAGAAAAACAGCAAGAAGAAAAACCCGGAAATATTTATCGGGGCTTTTATTTATCGGAATATGTGTCCGACCCATCGATCAGACGGGTAATAACAGATTTGGACCCCGAACAAAACCCGGAACAACCTACAGTATTACCCTCGTTAACTCCCTTTATGGAGGAAAAAGCGATACTCGCCTTATTGTGGGATACAAGATGGGAACATTATTTTAGAAGACAACTGGGACAGGCAGCGTTTAATCACCTGCGAAGCGTTGTACCACCGACTTGGATCGTCGGCGAGGAAAAATATTTTTCGCCAGGGCTTCCGGACGGACTTGATTCTTCTATCGATTTAGCAACACTTTCGAGATCAAAAAGGGCGTTTGTTTTAAAAGCGTCGGGATTTACTCCAAACGGTTCGTGGTGCGAAGGCGTGTCGTTTTTACACGAAAAGTCCCGGGCACAAACCCGGGGATTAATTAACTGCGCGGCTGCTGCTCCGGGCTTAAACGTGATTCAGGAGTTTAGAAAAGCAAAAGAGATGCCCTTGGTATACGAATCGGAAACCGGCCCAAAAAAAATGCGCCGCGCAAGAGTAAGAATAACCCCGTACGTCCCTATGGACCCGGAATTTAGCGGAAAATTAATCGCTGTAAAAGCGACTGCCTGCGAGGGAACAAATTATATCCACGCGACTTCTACGAGCATAAATACGGCGGTCGACCAATCTTAATCTATGAATAAAACCGTAATATTCGACTGGAAAAGAACACTCTACGATCCGGACAGCAAAACTTTAATTAATGGAGTTTTTGATATTTTGGAGTTCCTGCGCGGCAAAAAAATTAAACTCGTGTTAATCGGAAAAGGCGGAAAAGAGATGTTTAACGAAGTTAAGCGGCTTAAGGTCGAAAAATATTTTTTAGAGATAATTTTTAATGAGGGGCCCAAAGACGAAACTTTGTACAAAAAATTTGTTTCTCCCAGATCGCCCGGGTCGACAATTTTTGTCGGAGACAGGATACGCTCCGAATTGGCAATCGGAAATAAATTGGGCGCGGTAACTGTTTGGTTTAAAAACGGAAAATTTTCCAAAGAAGGACCATTGGATAAATCCCAGATCCCAACGCACACGATAAAATCCCTTTCGGAGGTAAAAAGTCTTATGGTTTTTTAATTAATTCTAGAGGACGTCTTTGCCGTTATAATAACCGACTACATACCAAAAACACGAAATCACCCAACTAATAACTAACCCAGCTAAAAATGATGCCGTATCAAAATTGCCCATTTTTATGCTATCAATCTTATCCGGTATTATCGTATATCATATTATAGGATATTTGTCAAACCGAAATGCTTTCTATATTGTTATACTAGAGGTTTATAAACTAAATCTTAAACGATCTTCTAAGGCTGTCTTTTTGTTTTTTCTTTTCGAGCGCAAGCTCGATTAATTTATCCAGCAATTTTGAGTAAGGAATTCCTGTTGCTTCCCAAAGTTTTGGATACATACTTATCTTGGTAAATCCGGGCAAAGTATTAATTTCGTTTATAAAAACTGTTCCATCTTTTTTCAGGAAAAAATCGACCCTTGCCATCCCCGAACACTCTAAAGTCTTAAATGTTTTAACAGCTAGATCTTGAATTTTTTGAACCGTTTTTAAAGGAAGTTTTGCCGGGATTAAAAGATTGGCGCCTTTTTCGTCGATGTATTTAGCCTCGTAAGAATAAAATCCGTGCTTAGTCGACGGGATAACTTCCCCGGGCAAGGAGGCTTTAGGGTTTTCGTTACCGAGAACCGAACATTCGATTTCGCGACCCGTAACGTTTTCCTCGATTAAAATTTTTGTGTCGTAGGAAAAAGCATCAGAAATTGCTTTTTTAAGTTGTTGAATATTATTCGCTTTACTAATACCGACAGATGATCCCATGTTTGCGGGCTTTACAAAAACCGGAAATTTAAACTTTAAGATTATTTGTTTAATAATTTTTGGCGAGTATTCTGATTTTTGAAACACAAAAAAATCAGGAACTGGAATTCCGGCTTGTTTTAAAAGCCTTTTCATAACATCTTTGTCCATGCCGACAGATGATCCCAAAACTCCGGCTCCCACATACCCTGCGTTTGTAAATTCCAAAAGCCCCTGCAAACACCCGTCTTCACCAAATGTCCCGTGAGTGACCGGAAAAAAAACGTCGACCGAATCCAGTGCATCCGGCGTAATCTCCTTCATTTTGGCTTTATTGAGTTTTATGAGTTTTGGATCCGACGAATTTAAAAGATAGTTTGAAGAATTACCGAGCAGCCATTTTCCCGATTTTTCGATCCCGACCAAAAAAACGTCGTATTTTTTCTTATCTAGCGCCTCGTAAACCGATTTTGCTGACTGCAAAGAAACCTCGTGCTCTCCGCTTTTCCCGCCGAACAACAAACAAACTTTAATTTTTTTCATGAGGAAATAAGAATAATGGATTTAGATCTTTTTTGCAAACAGGATTCGGCCGGCTGTGGTTTGTATTACCCTGACAACTACAACATCGATCATTTTCCCGATTTCCGTATTCGCGTTTTCGACAACAACCATCGTTCCGTCGTCCAAATATCCCACACCCTGCGTCGGATCTTTTCCTTGGTGCAAAACACTTATATGCAAAGACTCTCCTGGGACTGCGCGAACCTTTAAAACATTGGCCATTTCGTTAACATTTACCGCGATCACGCCCTGGATATTTGCTTTTTTAGCCAGATTATAATCGCACGTTATTACCTTACCTTTGCTGGTTTTTGCAACCTTAATTAGAATTTCGTCAACCTCTTTAATCGTTTCTTTTGAATAATTTTTTTCCTCTTCTTTAGAAAGCGTTATAACTTTAACTTTTTTGTTTTTTTTGAGCTTTTCGAGGAATTCCATGCCGTTTCTTCCCCTTTCCCTTTTTACAACGTCTTGAGAATCGGCGATGTGTTTTAATTCCAAAAGTATACTGTCCAGAATCACAACTGCGCCCGTTATCATACCCAAATTCATAACGCCAAAAATCCTGCCGTCGATAATCGCCGACGTATCAAGAAAAACCGCCCTCTCGATTTTTTTATTGTCTTTGTGTTTTGATTTTTTGGTGTTTTGTCTTCTGATTCCGGGTAAACGCTTAACCACCTCTTCTGCGATCGCTGCTATTATCATCGGGGAATAAACAGGAGGCCGACCGCCCTTTTGCGGTTTTTTTATTTCTTTTGATTTAGATGAATCCTCCGTTTTTTTAACCATGTTTTATTGAATAGATTTTATTACTTCGTTTAGTGTTTTAGCTGTTTTCGCGCTTACAATATTTCTAAACCCAAGCTTTTTGGCCTCCTTAATTCTTTTATCCAAAAACGGTACGTTTCTTAATTCTCCTAACAACCCGACCTCTCCGATGCAAACGAGCTTCCCAAGTCCTATATTTTTAAAACTCGAAAAAAGCGAAAGACAAATTCCAAGATCTGTCCCTGGGTCCTGAATTTTTAATCCTCCCGCGACGTTTACAAACACGTCCATCGTCTCAAACGGTAACCGGCAGTGTTTTTGTAAAACCGCGAGTAGTAATTCCAGTCTTCTGTTGTCGATTCCGATCGCAACCCTTCTTGGAAGCGGAAATTTCGAAAATACAACAAGAGACTGCAATTCTACCAGAAAAGCACGCGTCCCTTCAATCGTCGAAACCAAAACCGAACCCGGTACGCTTTTTTGCTCTTTAGACAGAAAGAATTGTTCCGGAGTTTTAACTTCTGCCATGCCATTTCCTTCCATCACAAAAATTCCGACTTCGTCGACGGGCCCAAATCTGTTTTTAAGACTTCTTAAAATTCTTGTCCCGGTTGCCTTTTCCCCTTCCAAAAAAAGAACAGTGTCGACCATATGGGATAAAATCATGGGACCGGCGACCATCCCTTCTTTCGTAACGTGTCCGACGATTATTACGGGAATATTTAAAGATTTTGCGGTTCTAATAAATGACAGCGCCGCGTACCTTACTTGTCCGACCGAACCCGAAAGTCCGGTTAGAGCCTCCGATTCCATAGTTTGAATCGAATCAACGATTATTAAAGACGGTTTTAGGTTTTGGACAACTTGTTGGATCGCGTCTACATTTGTTGCCGACAGAAGAAGCAAATTTTGATTTTTTAATCCAGGGCTTAATCTTTCTGCGCGGAGTTTAATCTGCTCCTCTGATTCTTCGCCGGAAATATAAAGAACGCTAAGAGCTTGTCCATTTTCAGATGAACTGAAAGTCGATCCACTTCTTGCTTCTAAAATTGATTCTTTTGATAATCGACTTTCATTTAGCGAGCGGATTCTTTCTTTTAATTTAGAACCTGATTTGCGAGCGTCATCTGAATAATGTGGCAAGCGACTAGCGACAGTCAAAGCCATTTGAAGGAGTAGCGTCGATTTGCCGATTCCCGGATCTCCTGCTAAAAGAGTCACCGAACCGTTTACTAATCCTCCGCCCAAAACCCCATCCATCTCCGAAAAACCCGTAAGAAGCCTTGACTTTTTTTCAAACTTAATCTCGCTGAGATTTTTCGGCATTAAATCCTGCGTGCCAAAAGTTTTAAGATTTGAGGTGTAATTTTGAGATTTGGCGTTTGAGACTTGAGATTTGAATTCGCGCAACGAATTCCAAGTTCCGCATTCCGGACATTTCCCGAGCCACTCCGGTGATTCATATCCGCATTCCTGACAAACAAAACTCGTCGTCGTTTTCATAAAACTCCTCCTCATAATACTACCAATACTACAAATTTCAAATACTATAAATTTTTTAATATTGGATTATTGGTGGCATTGGTATTTATTGGTAGTATTTGCAGTACTTACCTATAGCCGATCGGCTTTTCCAAAAGAACCGGAATCAAAACAATTCTTCGTCTTTTCTTGTCGATTTGGAAAACAGTCCCTGTCACAGAATCCCCGACCGAATAAGTCACTGTCGGCGGAATCTTTTCTTTTCTTATAAACCCTTCCATTTTATTTGCAAGCTCTAAAACAACTCCGGAATCCAAAATTTGAGTCACTTTTCCTGTGATTTTTTGGTCTACCGAGAAATTTTTTGCTTCTTTGTCGAAAGGATCAGACGTTAATCTCTTTATCGAAAGGTCGATTCTTTTTGCGTCTTTATCGAATCCGATAATGACCACGTCTACATCTTGGCCGGCCGAATATAATTCATCCAGGCTTGTTACTTTTTCCCACGCAATTTCGGAAATATGGATTAGGCCTTCTACCTGTTTTCCTTCCGGATTCTGCAAAGAAACAAATATACCAAAAGGAACAATACTCGATATTTTTGCGCTAATTTTTTGATCAGTCTTAAATGACTTAATTAATTCGTCAAATTCCCCGCTTCCCTGTGTCGCTTTCCTGGAAAAGATGATTTTTTTTGTCGGCCTGTCGATTTCCCAAACGATCGCGTCGATTTTTTTACCGATTAATGTTTGGGTGTTTTCGATCGAAGAGATCTGTGAATTAGGCAAAAACCCCTGCATTCCATCGTCTGTTAAGACTAGAAAACCCCCGGACGTCCTGTTTTCGACCAAAACCGGGATCGGTTTTTTCTCTTTCTTTAAATCTTCGAGTTCTTTAAAAGTTATGTTGTCGATAAAACGACGAAGCGAAACAACGGGATAACCCATTTCTGATTCGGTGTTTAGAATCGTGACATCGACTTTGTCCCCTTCTTTAAGCTTTGACAAAAGTCTTCTGAGGATTTTTTTGTCTTTTTCTAAAACCACAGCTTCGGTTTTTGCGTTTATATCGATTAGGATTTCTCTTGGTGTTAATTTCGCGACAACGCCGTTTACGTTTTCGCCTTTTTTAAAAGTAATTATTGAGGTTTTAGCAGAGCTTAAAAGCTTTGCCATTACCGAAGAACTTAAAGGACTATTTCCCGACTTTTGAATTTTGACTTTTGAATTTTGACTTTGTGTTACCACGCATTCTTCCGCCTTTCATATTGTTTAAGATGAAACAAGTATACCACCGAAGGATAAATTATGCAATTTTATTTGACTTTTATTAATACCTGTGTTAGCTTCTATACCGTGGTAAATCTAGAAAGACCGGAACTGCAATCTAATCCAAGTCGAAGAATTTATTACCGCGGAAATATTGCCGTGGTTGAAAGTACAGAAGAAGATAGATCTTTATATCTTGGGTATTTAAGAGAAGTCTTATCGAATCTTACAGAAGAAGCAGGTGGGCTTGAAGGATGGTGGGTAGTCGGCGGGATAGCCAGAGTTGCGGTTCTCGGCGAAAAAGACTTCCCGGTAATAAGCCCCCAGGGTTCATTTAGGGATGTTGATATTGTTGTTTCCGAAGATAAAAAGAACATTATTCATAATGCAATAAAAAAAGACAGAACCCCTATCCATTTTGGAGGGGGTTGTTTACAACCTGTAATAAGGGTAAATAAAGGAAAAGACCCCGTGCTTCAATACGGCCAAGTCCGGGTAAGTGTTCCGTCGAAAACCTTTGAAACTCAAATTATAAGTTTAGGAGGAATTGACTTTCCTACTCTTCCGACCCGTACATTATTACACCTATATGGAATCGGTCGACATATGAGGGAAAAAGATGTACTTAACGCGATGGCTCTGGCAAGGTATATTAGGGAAAATCCCGACCCAAGGTATCCGGAAGAATTATACGAAAGTTTTCACGAGTTTATCAATCGAAAAAATAGGGCGGGTGGGCAAAGTGTAAGCGGAGTACTTTTAAAACTTGCGTACTTATACCGTGAATCTCCTCTTAATAATATTGTTCCGATTACACAAGAAGGATGTTTGTCTAAAATATTAATGGGTATCTGGCAAAAAACCGGAGATTTAGAAAGAGCAATTTCAACTAAAACGAGTGAGGTGGAACATCCAACTCCCCAGACCTCATTTGATTTTCTAAAAGAACAAGCCTAGCAAATTTCTTTTTTCCTTCCCTCCCTTTCTAAAAAAGATTTTAAATCTTCGGAGGCGATTCTCCACATTTCCCCTGGATTCATCAAATAAGGCTCGTAGTTAAGGCCATCGACCTTAATGGTTCCATCTATTTCCTGTCCGTCCCCCAAAATTTCGGTTTCTAAACCTTCTATTGTTCCCCCCTCAGGAGTCGAAACTCTATCGATTAATACTTGTTTGTACCACGAAAATCTCGGTCCAACCTCTTTTTCTACAAACTCCCAATTTCTAACTAATCTTCTTTCAGTTTCAGTCAACTCCCAAACCATGCCCTTAACTTTTGCCCCTAATCTTGGATAAATCACATATGTTTTGAAGTCGTCGCCCCATGAATTTCTTAATAATTTTTCAACGTCCTTTGGCGTCTGATCGATTCTCTGGATGCCAATTTCGTATCCGTCTAAGATAGCAGGACGTCCGACAAGACGATCGTTTCCCGTTATTGCCCTTATCATCCCCTTATCCATGTTTGCTCCGTAGGCAAAATATAAAATTTTATTATCCATTTATCCTTGATATATTATCTCGTTTACTTTTTTATCTGACATATCTGGATAATTATTTGGGTATTCAGCAACTCTTATTTTTTCTCCTTTTCGAATTTTTGCTCTATTATCCTTAATTGTTGCCATAGGATAGTAAGGCACTAATCCTAAGGACTGAAACAAATTACCCAATGGTTCCCAAATCCATTTATCCTCGTTTCTCTTTAAATTATCAAAATCTTTTAAAATCAGGACCAATACTATTGCAGAAGTAGATAAAAGAGTAGATAAAATTATCGATATTAAATCTCCCGAATTGAAATAAAAAATAAAAAACAGTTCAAGCACCAAAAGTATTAAAACAACTATCCATTCAATAATGAGTATCTTATTTTGCACAAATGTTTCTACTCTTTTTCTATTAATGGATGAGCTCGACAATGCAGAAAGCATATTTGAATAGGCATAGTTTTCCTGCGCGTTTTTGGGTTTGAGCGAGACGATATAACGGTATAATTCTTTGAACGACTTATTTGAATATTTAAAATCTTCAAGATAATAATCGATTTGATCTGTCAAATATTTGTCCATCAGATTTCTCACGGAGTCCTGGACATCTTTGCCGAAAGCGATCGATACCTCATAGATAGACTGAAGAGTGGCTTCGTCTGATTTTAAAATCTCATTAATATGATTTAGATTAGAACGGCTGTCGTTAATTAAAAAAGAAACAAAAATACCAAATAAAAATGACGTAGCCGATATTAAAATCGAAAATTGTTCACCTTTTGGATACCCATTAAAAAAAACGCTTACAGTAAGAGAAAATATAAAACCCAATAATATTCCGGTTGAAATATTTAAATTCTTAATTCTTCCCCCTATGGACTTCACACAAAAATAATAACATGTTTATATAAAAATATCTATTTTCGGATAAAATTTTCCCACAAAAAAAGCAGAAAATTTCTGGCAATGACCTATTGTCCCAAGACAAGCTTAGTATCGTAGGCGCTGAAGCGTTTCACTTCTCTGTTCGGAATGAGAAGAGGTGGTTCCGCTTCGCTCCGATTACCAGA